>JAAZCN010000047.1 GCA_012513245.1 Synergistaceae bacterium
GAAATTGCTGCCGAAGGAGGCTATCTGTTCATCTATGCTCTTGTTGGCTCCCTGTCCCACCGCGAAGGCCGCAATTACCGCTGCTACACCTATTATGATCCCCAATGCCGTCAGCATCGATCTTGTCTTGTTCCTACGAAGCGCCCTCACTGCTGTAAGAGAAATTTCAGCCATAGATATCATGATCTTTTAACCCCCGGGTTCGGCTCATCGCTCGTTATGACCCCGTCCTTGAAATGGACTATCCTCTTTGCGTAAACTGCGACGTCAGGTTCATGCGTTACAAGGAGTATCGTTATGCCATCTTCTTCGTTGATTTTTTTAAAAAGCTTCATTATCTCATCGCTGGTCTTTGAGTCAAGGTTCCCTGTCGGTTCATCCGCCATGAGGATGGGAGCCCTGTTGACGATCCCTCTCGCAATTGCGACCCGTTGCTGCTGCCCTCCGGAGAGCTGTGTGGGCTCATGGTAAAGCCTGTCTTCAAGTCCCATTTGGATCAAAGCCTCTTTTGCCCTCTCCCTGCGTTCTTTTTTCGGCATGCCGGCATAGAGCAGGGGCAGCTCGACATTTTCTATTGCACTTGTCTTTTGCAGCAGGTTAAACCCCTGAAATACGAAACCTATCGTGCTGTTTCTTATAACTGCAAGATCGTCGCCTTCAAGGTCGTTAATATTTTGTCCGTTGAGGATTTAAGTCCCTGCGGTAGGTTTGTCCAGACACCCTAGAATGTTCATAGTTGTAGATTTGCCCGAACCTGAAGGACCCATCATGGCTACAAATTCTCCTTTTTCCACAGAAAGGCTGATACCATGAAGTATCTCTACTTCATCTTTTCCCATAGTGAAGCTTTTGCGAATCTCCTTCAGCTCGACCAGAGCCATCTATTTCGCTCCGTTCGGGACAATGATTCCTGTAATGACCTCATCACCTTCACTCAGTCCTGATATTATCTCCGTGTTCTGACCGTCAGTGATGCCCCTTTTGACCTCTACCCTTGCAGGGACTTTTTTATCATACACATAGACGGCAGGTTTTTTTACCTCTGCTATGGTCTGTTTCCCCATCATGCCGGCACCCGGCTGAGCTGACTTTGCCGAAGTGTCTGCAGGTTTAAATCTGAAAGCGCTGTTGGGAACCACTAATACATCCTCTCTTTCCTCAACTATGAGAGAGACGTTGGCGGTCATTCCCGGCATCAGAAGCTCGTTGTCGTTCGATACTTTGACTATCACAACGTAAGTAACTACGTTGTCTGTCGTTGAGGGAGAGAGCCGGACCTGAGTAACTTTTCCCTGAAAAGGGTCATTGGGATGGGCGTCGACGGTAAAGGTCGCTTTCTGTCCCTCTTTTACTCCACCTATATCTGCTTCATCCACGTTCACTTCGACCTGCATCTGACTAAGGTCCTTTGCTATCTCGGCAATGCTCGGCGTCTGATAACTTGCCGCAACAGTCTGCCCTTTTTCAACGTTCTTAGCTACCACTACCCCATCGACGGGAGAGAGTATTTTAGTGTATCCAAGATTTATCTTTGTTTTGTTCAGCGTTGCCCGGTACTGCTCTATCCTTGCTCTTGATGCGGCGACCTGCGCTTTGGCGGTCAGGTAGGTTTTCTCTTCTGTATCAACGTCAGCTTTTGCGATCAGGTCTTTTTCAGCCAGTTTTCTTGTCCTGGCAAGGCTTTTCTCAGCATTTGCCAGTATCGCTTCCGAGCTCATTAGATCTGCTTTGACCACCATAAGGTTTGCCTCTGCCTGTGCAACATCAGTCTGCTGAGTGGCAGGGTCAATTTCAGCAATAAGTTGGCCTTGCTTGACTACGCTGTTGTAATCTATATATATTTCTTTGACTGTTCCGGATATCTGCGTTCCCACGTCTATAGTCTCAACAGCATCGAGTCTACCTGTGGCTTGTATGACTGAACGAAGGTCTGATTTTACTGCAGTTGCGGTTTTATACCGGATCTCATCCGTGCCCTTGCTGTAGTACCAGAAAAGTCCGCCTGAAATCGCTATTAAAAGCAGGATCACGCCCATGATCCTTCCCTTTAGCTTTTTTGAAAATTTGTTTTCGGTTAATTTCATTCTTCGAGACCTCCCATGGCCTTTTCAAGATCAAGACGTTTTGCTTTGCATTCATAAAGAGAGAGGATCGTGTTTGTCTGAGCTAAAGCATAACTCTCGACTGCATCGGATATTTCAAGGCTGCTTCCCACACCCGCTTCGTAACGTCCTTCTGCAAGCTCATATGTCTCCCTGGCCTGTCTTTCAGCTTCAAGGGAAGCGTTCAGAGCCTCCCCGGCCTCGGCAAGTGCATGCCATGCCTTTCTTACTTCCAGCATTACCTCGTTGGATGCACTTTGAAGCTGTGCCTTTGCTGTAACAAGTTCGGCCTCTGCACCCTCGACCCTACTCTTGGTAAGTCCCCCGTCGTACAACGGGATATTTAATGAAAGCCTTGCATTCCAGCCATTATCATCAAAGGGTGCGCTGCCATACGCGTTGTAGCCGGCAGACGCGCTTATCTCAGGGGATAGACCCTTTTTTTCCAAAGCCAGCAAGGTCTCGGTATATTCGACCCTTTTACGCTGGGAAGCAAGATAGGGCCTATTTAAAACCGCTCTTTCAACGGCTTGTTCTATCGGGACACTCCATTCTTCATACGACAACACATCTGCAACATTTTTTATGTCCATCATGGGGATCCCCATTGAAGATGCAAGTTGTGCCCTGTATTGTTCAGCAGCCGACCCTACTCTTACAAGAGTAAGCTTTGAATTGGCAAGATCCGCCTCGGCCTTTGTCACTTCAATTTTTGGCTTAGTCCCTACTTCGTAGTATGACTTTGCCCACAAAAGCCTCTTCTGATAATTGTCGTACCTGGTCTTTGCCACCTCATACTGTCTTATCGACCTGTTAAGGTTGTAGTAGGCGGACTTTACCCCTAAAATTATTTTATCTCTGGTATCTAAGTATTCTGCTTCTGCAGCATCCATATTGAGCTTTGCACCTTCGATCTTCAGCCCTCTTTTGCCCCAGTCATAAATTGACTGTTCAAGCGAGATGGATGCGTTGTACTTTCCTGAATCGTTTACTGATTCCGTGCTGTCGCTTCTTGTGTATGAGGCGCCTCCCTTTATCTGGGGCCTGCTGTCTGCCGCGCTCTGTCCAACAGCAGCTTTTTTTGAAGCGACCTTACTCTCTGCCGCGACCATGTCAGGATGGTTTTCAAGAGCTGTTCTGACGCATGATCCAAGCGTGAGTGTTTCCGCTGCCGCCGCACCTGCAAACAATATTTGGATCAAACATAACGCTGCAATAATTTTATTTCTCAACAGACCAAGCACCTCCGATCAAAATATTCTTTTTTATGCCAATGGGAGCCTGATTATGAACGTACTCCCTTTACCTTCTCTGCTTTCTACTGTCACGCTGCCTCCATGAGCCTCCACTGCGGCCTTTGTTATTGCCAAACCTATTCCAAGCCCCCCGCTTGACCTAGTCCGTGACTTGTCTGTCCTGTAGAAACGTTCAAATATGTAGGGTAGATCTCTGTCTGAAATACCGATACCTGTGTCACTGACTTTGATCTGTACATCCCCACCCATTTTTTCAAGAGAAATAGAGGCCCTGCCGCCACTGTCTGTATACCTTAGAGCGTTCGATAGAAGGTTTTCCGCTGCCTGTCTTATCTTGCCTCCATCTACTGCAATCACTATATCCTCTTCTATTTCCCTTTTCAGTTCCACTGACTTTGCACTGTAGAGAGGATCAAAGGTCATAGCGACCCTTTTGACTTCATTTGAGAGGTTTACTGATTCAAGTACAAGACCTTTTCCGGCATTCTCTATGGAAGTAAGTTTTTCAATTTCAGAAATCATCCTGGAAAGCCTGTCGATCTCATCAACTGTGAGTTTGACCCTCTCGTTTGTTGGTTCCCACACCCCATCCTCAAATGCTTCAAGGTGTGATTTGATTATAGTAAGAGGATTCCTCAGCTCATGAGCTATATCGCTCATAAGCCTCTTGCGCAGCTCCTCCTGTTCCTCGAGACCAAGTCCAAGCCTGTTGATGCTGTCGATCAGCAGCTGTAGTTCTGTAATGTCAGATCTGAGATCATCCTGTTCCTTGTATCTGCCCCTGCTGATAAGGGATGCTCTCTTAGACACTTTAAGTATCGGCCTGCTTATAACGTCGGCCATTATAAAAGATATGATCACAGCTATCACAAGCATGAATGCTATTGCGTATACCATGTGAGAATTAAACTTCTTCAGGAACATTCCCTCCCTGCTCTCCCTAAAAGGCAGGCAGAGAAAACGGACTTTTCCAACTATTTTGCCCCCTGAAGAGACAGGAAGCTCGTTCATTACCAGTTCAGGTACCATCGATCTCATAAAGCCCTGTGTTTCATTGTTATCTTTTCTTGAACCGGGCCCCCTCATAACTCCATGTCTCATCGAACGTCTGAATTCAGCTATCAGTATGCCATCCGGATCATAGAGCGAAGCTTGGACCATCGGCCATCTGAGGATATCTCCTCTGAGTTCTGCAAGCATATTTCTGTTCCAGTTGCCGCCTGAGCTATATATATCCTCTAATACCCTGACTGCCTCCTGTTGGTCATCCCGAAGACTGTCAGAAGAGAAAAGACGAAACTGTCTGTCCAGAAGCTTTGAGATACCGGTTGGGATCACCAGCATACATATGATAACGATCACCACATACTGAACGAGCATCTGTGTCCTGAGTGAGCGCTTCATTTATTTACTCCGAGACCCTGTATCCGAAGCCGTGAACTGTTTTAATATATCCGTTCTCGTGCTCGGGGTCAGCAAGTTTTTTCCTGATGTTTTTGATGTAGCTGTCAATAGAACGCTCAAAAGCGTCATATTCATAACCAAGCGCATAGGTGATCAATTCGTCTCTCGTCCATGTTTTATCCTGTCTTGATGCCATCTTTGAAAAGATCATGAATTCATTTTTTGTCAGAGGTATGTCCTCTCCGTTTTTTGTAACTGTGAAACTTGTGGCATCTATGATCAGACGATCCCCTACTGTTATAGTCTCTCCGTTCTCCTGGTCAGGAACCGCCGTTCCCCTCAGGTTTGCTCTTATACGAGCCATAAGGACCCTCGGACTGAACGGCTTGATTATGTAGTCATCCGCTCCTGCATCAAGACCTGCAATGACCTCGTCTTCCCCACTTTTGGCAGTTACCATTATTATCGGAACTGAAGAGGACCTTCTTATCTCTCTGCACACGGATTCGCCCTTCATCCCGGGAAGCATCAGGTCCAGGAGCACAAGATCATATTCTCCCTCGTTGAACATACTGAGAGCTTCGATGCCGTCTGAGGCTATGTCTGCTTCATATCCTTCACGCAGCATATAGGCCTTTTCAACATCGGCTATGGCTTTTTCATCTTCAACGATCAGGATCTTCACAGTCTCCACCCCCATGGTCAACGTTTTTTATCCATCAATGACTGCACCGCGTCCCTGGCTTCCTGTACTTTTAATCAGTATAAAGCAAAAAAAAGACAAAAAAAAGATAATTGTACTGAGACCGGTATGAGCGGTCCCAGTACAAAGATCATAATTGCCTACTACTGTGTGGGGTTGTTTCTAAATCCCCTGCCAAAGCCCCGGCTGTTCCTGAAAGCCTCGGGGTTTTTGAGCATCTCTTCCAGGCGGGCATTGTCCCGGTCACTTTTGATCTTCTGTATCTTGGTGTGAAGATCACGGACCTTCATCTTGTTCGGTACCTCTTTCTGAAGTTCTGTCCTTATTTCAGCGTGGATCTTTCTTATCTCTTCCATCTGTGCTCTATCCTCCGGAGAGAATTCACGCCTTGGTCCTCTTGCCGCTGCATTGAATTTTGAAGGATCCTTCAACACTTCTTCAAAATGAGCTGTTTCGATCTCACGGTTCAGCTTCTGTATTTTAGCGTGGATGTCGCGAGCTTTCGCCTTGTTTGGTACCTCTTTCTGAAGCTCTGCCCTCATATCAATGTTCAGCTTAGCCCTCTCATCCATTTTCCCTCTGACTTCCGGTGTGACATTCTGCCTTATCTGCTGACCATTCCCCATCTGCATTCCGGGACCGGAACCAGCTTTCCCTGCCTTGCCATAGCCCGGAGCAGCCATTGCGCTGCCAGCAAAAACTAGAACTAAAATTGCTGCTGCCAAAATTTTCTTTTTCATTTACATCGACCTCCAAATTTATGATCAACATCATTTGATGTTCCATGATGCTAGTCTATCGTTACCGTATGGAGATTTTATGTTGTAAATGTGTTGATTTTATGGGGTTTGTTAAAACCGGCATCTGTCCGACATTCCGGACGACTGATTTCGTCGATAAAAAAACTTCCGCTTAAAAGAGGTTCTCTTTAAGCGGAAGCATCGCAACTTGGTTATTTTATATCCGGATATAGGGGCATAAAGAATTTTTTACTTTGAAAGCCCTATCTTTCGTCCAAGCTCGTAGGCCTTCATATTGCTTTCGAGAAATTCAGGTTTTCTTACACCCAATTTCTGTTTGATGATCTCTCTGGTGGTTTCGTCAGAAATAAAATCAGAAATTGCAATGACGACTCCCAGGATCGCGACATTCACGGCCCTCTCGTTCCCCAGACTTCCTGCTATCTTGGAAGCTTCGACCGGGATAACTTTGATATCATCTCTCGTAGGCGTATATTTGGCCATATCGCTGTTATAGATCAGTGTACCGCCAGGTTTGACTGACTTTTCGTATTTATCGAGTGAGGGCTGGTTGAGAGCAACTACAACATCCGATTTTGTCACAAACGGTGAACCTATCTCTCTGTCACTCACTGTAACGCCGCAGTTCGCAGTTCCGCCTCTCATCTCCGGTCCATATGAGGGAAGCCATGTCACATATTTACCCTCTTTAATTGCTCCGTATGCTACGAGCTGTCCAAGAACCATTACACCCTGACCGCCAAAACCTGCGCAAAATAGCGTGCGTGTATAATTCGACATTTTGCCGGACCTCCCTTACTCAAAATCCTTGAATACCCCAAGGGGGTAATAAGGGATCATGTTATCGACAAGCCAGTCACATGCGTCAGTAGGTCTCATTCCCCAGTTCGTGGGACATGTAGAGAGAACTTCAACAAAAGAGAAGCCTTTGTTGTCCATCTGGTTCTTAAAAGCTTTCCTGATCGCCTTTTTAAGGCTGTT
This sequence comes from Synergistaceae bacterium, assembly GCA_012513245.1. The sequence goes on from JAAZCN010000047.1 coordinate 7,208, forward strand.
CAAATGGGCGGGTTTCGCCGCCGAGACTCTTTCTATGTAACACGGAGAAGCAAGAGATGCCAGCATCTCTGACATTCTTATCGGGTAACCGGCCCTAAGAGGATCACGGCCGCTCTGGGTCGTCGTGGTCTTCTGTCCGAGCAGTGTAGTAGGAGCCATCTGACCCCCTGTCATGCCATATATTGCATTGTTTACAAAAATTACGGTTATGTTTTCTGACCGGTTGGCAGCATGGACTATCTCGGCCATGCCTATCGAGGCAAGATCTCCGTCTCCCTGATATGTGAAAATAAGCCTGTCCGGTCTGATCCGTTTGAACCCTGTCGCTACTGCAGGCGCCCTGCCATGGGGTGCTTCAATGAAATCTGTATCTATGTACCCGTACATAAGCGCGGCACAGCCAACAGGTGCGACTCCGGTAGTTATATCCTGTATATCGAGTTCATCCAAAGTTTCGCATAACATCCTGTGGATTATCCCGTGAGTACAGCCCGGACAATAGTGTGAATGAACTCCCTCTATCCAGCTTTTAGGTCTCTGATAAACAATTTTTTCTGCCATTTCCAGTCCCCTCCTTTTCAGGAGAGTTCCGCAAATATCTTGCGGCACTCTTCTTCTATTTCATCTACCCCGGGACACATGCCGCCTGAGCGCCCATAAAAACTCACAGGTACACGGTATTTGACTCCCCTGTTGACATCTTTTGTCATCTGTCCCCAGTTCATTTCTACATCAAGGATGTGTTTGCATGTGGGAATAAGGGTTTCAAAATCCTTGTATGGAAACGGGCTTACCAGAAGCGGCCTTATGAGCCCGACTTTGTACCCTTCAGCCCGAAGGCTGTCTACCGCGGATCTGGCTATTCTTCCTACTGTCCCGAAAGCGGAAATTACAACTTCCGCATCGTCCACTAGATATTTTTCACAGGAAGTTTCATTTTTTTCTATTTCGTGCCACTTTGCCTCAAGCTTTCTATTGTGTTCTTCAAGTTCGTCAGGATCAAGGAAGAGGCTTCTTATTATGCTTCTTTTCCCGTTTCTTTCACGCATATATCCGCAGGCCCATTTTTCCGGATGTGAAAGGTTTTTACCATGACCTTTCGGGATCTCCACTGCTTCCATTATCTGACCGATGACTCCGTCGCAGAGCACCATGACCGGTGTTCTGTATATCTGTGCAAGATCGAAGGCTTTCTGCACCATGTTGACTGTCTCCTGCAGGGAGCTTGGCGCCAGTACTATCAGATTAAAATCGCCATGCCCTATGCCGCAAGTCGCCTGGTTGTAGTCCGACTGAGAGGGGAGTATCCCCCCCAACCCCGGTCCGGCACGCATCACGTTCACTACTACGACCGGAACTTCCTGGCCGGCGATGTAACTTAACGTCTCCGACATAAGAGAGATGCCCGGGCTTGAAGAGCTTGTCATGACTCTCTCCCCGGTGGCACCTCCGCCAAGTATCATGTTTGATGCCGCCACTTCGCTTTCTGCCTGGAGATAGACACCGCCGACTTCAAAAAGTCGCTTTGACATATACTCCGGGATCTCGTTCTGAGGAGTTATCGGATAACCGTAGAAATACTTACAGCCCGCCTGAACAGCAGCTTCAGCGATCGCTTCGGTACCTTTCATCAAAGTTTTTCCCATTTTGACCACCCCTTCTCACATCACTCTTCACGAAAGACCTTGATAACCGCATCAGGACAGCGCATTGCACACATCCCACATCCGATGCAGTCTTCAGGTCTTGCCGCTTCGACGGAGCGATATCCCTTTTTGTTGATTTTTTTGGATATTTCAAGAACATTTTTAGGACACGCCTCAACGCACATAGAACAGCTCTTACAGTATTGTTCGAGTATTTCGACTCTCCCTTTTGGCATATGAAACACTCTCCTTTTTTGTTAAATGCGTACTTTGCCTCTTTCCCACGGCAGTAATATCTCTCTTTGAAGTATCCACATCTGGATATTATCCGGAAGTATCTTTCTAACATCAGACGAAATTGATTCCTCTGCTATCCCGAAAAGCATTGGAATGCCCATTTTTTTTGAAAATTCGTCAACTAATATTATTCCTTCGGCGCAGTCTTTAGAGCTTGTTACATCCATAAGGTGTGGATTTGCTGCTATTGAATTGACTTTGAGTCCGCATGTTGCTTCAAGTTTGTCTTTCATCTCAGCTATTTCTGAAAAAGTTTTGGTGTGGGTCCTGTAGGGGTTGATAACAAAGATGAGGTCATACCCGGCTTTAATTATTTCCGGTTCAAACTGCTTCAACGCAAGAGCTCCCTGTGAATCTCCTCCGACATCAATAATAAGTCGATTTGATGGATCATCTATCTTTGTCCGGATCAGGGGGTTAATGTAGCTCATGTCTCCCCATTTGATATCTCCGGGTGGTGTCAGTACTGAAAGGTTTTTCTTCATTATGTCGCCAGACAGCGCCCTTAGGCAAAAATAGGGATTTATAATGTCCATGTCTGCAAGGACAACGCTAACTCCACTCTCCGCCATGGCCGAAGCAAGGCTGATGGTCAGTTCTGTCTTTCCTGATCCAAGGGCTCCTGTGACAGCAATTACATTATTCCACTTTGTATCTTTTAATAAAGATATGTTATTTTCAGTAAGCAAGTTATTCTTTTTCATAAATGTGAGCCTCTTCTTCCCCTGAAAGAACTTTGTATGCACCTTCAGCAAGCGCTCTCAGTTCATCTTCACCGGGTACGCATATTGTCTCTGATATCCATGATACCCTCTCTTTGATCAGATCGCAGAGATAGGTGCTGTTCGCCAACCCCCCGGTCAATATGACAGCATCTACCTTTCCGAAGAGGTTGACAGCCCTGGCGCCTATTTCAGCAGCTATCTGATAGGCCAATGCATCTACAACAAGTTTCGCCTTCTCATCTCCTGCGTGCACTCTTTCAACTATCTTTCTAAAATCGCGCGTTCCAAGGTGAGCAAGGACTCCCGCCTCTCCGATGATCATTCTTTCAAGTTCGTTTTCGGAATATTTGCCGGAAAAACATCTTTTGACAAGGTCGCCCGCATGAACTGTACCTGCACGTTCAAGCGACATAGGACCGTACCCCCCAAGCCCGTTGTTAACGTCGATCACCCTGCCTTCACAGTGTGCTCCAACAGTGACCCCGCCCCCCATGTGAGCAACTATGAACCGGCATTCCTCAAGAGGTCTTCTCATCTGCTTCGCTACACCGTATGCAACGGCTTTTTGATTCAGTGCATGAAATATGGGCCTTTTAGGCATATCCGGGATCCCGCTGACATGGGCCACGGCAGACATCTCGTCTACACAGACAGGGTCAACGATAAAGGCAGGAATAGATCCTGCCTCATCAGATATTCTTTTTGCGATAAGTCCTCCGAAATTAGAGGCATGCCTGCCATATCGGCATGATTTTAGGTCGGTTACCATTGCTTCGTTAATGACCCAGGCACCGCCGATGATCGGGCGCAGTAGACCGCCCCTGCCTACCAGAGCAGAAAGTTCTGAAACTTTGTTCCCATGTTTCTCAAGCATTTCAAGAGAATTAAAAAATCGAAAGTTTTCTTCCTTTTCAGCGGACTCTTTGTAACAGTCGATGTCTTCCCGGCTATACTCTGCAGATTCAGCCCAAATCATATTCAGGTCATCATACAAAGCTGCCTTCATTCCTGTACTGCCCGGATTGATTGCAAATATCTTCATTTTTATCCGCAACCTTTTCTAAATAGAGTCTTGTATTCAGCTAAAGTTTGTTTTTGAAAAGAAATACTCCTCTATACTTTATTATAATACATTTTCATTTCTAAGAAAAGGTTCCAATTTTCGCCTGAATTTTCTGGCTTTTCTGTGTCTTGACACTGAATATTCTGCTTGTTATACTCTCCTTCGTGGCGGCATAGCCAAGCGGTAAGGCAGAGGACTGCAAATCCTTCATCCCCGGTTCGAATCCGGGTGCCGCCTCCATAAA
>JAAZCN010000320.1 GCA_012513245.1 Synergistaceae bacterium
ATCCTTCGTGCTGAGCTCGAGGATCGTATTATCCCTTAGGACACCTTTCGCTGCAGACAAGGCAGAAGATATTACAAAATCACTTAAACTGAGATTCTCCAGCTTAGCTGCCGCCAAGATAAGGTCCTTTACATCCCCGGGTACCCTCGCCTCGATCCGCTCCTTTTTAATTGTTCTGTTTTTAATACATGTCTCCATGGCTCGTTCCCCCAAATATTATCTTATTGCATGCACTATGCACCATCAAATTGTACGGCAAATAACCGTACAAGTCAATTTTTGGGGATTTCTTCATTATCAGGGATAGATTTCCGAATGACCCCTAGTTTGTTTGTACATTTGTATGCATTTGTATTATGTCAAATGTGTAGGTCTGACCCCAATTGGTTTCCACAAATTTCCCGGCGGATAAACCTTCCGCCTGTCCCCCCCTCTTGACACCTTGAGTCTAAACCGGTAATATTTATTACCAGATATACCTAAAACTGGAAATTTTTATTACCGGAAGTGATGATATGATAGATATGATCAAAACCATTATCCTGGATTTTCAAGAGGCCCCTTTGGAGACGGGGGTGCCTCGTCGTATGCGTATCGAGAGTGTACGCGGAAAGGCAGCCGTTTGTATTGGGGCGAGGCGCAGCGGCAAGTCTACATATATGTACCAGATCATCGAACGGCTCCTAAAGGACGGAGTCTCCCCACAGAACATCCTGTTTTTGAATTTCTTCGACGACCGGCTCCATAGCCTGCGGCGGGATAATCTCGGCCTTATCGCAGATGCTTATTTCTCTCTATACCCTGAAAAGAAGAACACCGAGACTGTCTACTGCTTTTTCGATGAGATCCAGGCCATTTCAGGCTGGGAGCCCTTCATCGACCGTTTGATGCGCACGGAAAAGTGTGAGGTCTATCTGACCGGTTCTTCGGCTGCTATGTTGTCAAAGGAAATAGCCACGCAGATGCGCGGCAGGGCGCTTTCATGGGAAATGTTTCCGTTTTCGTTCAGGGAATTCCTTGACTACAAAGGAATCGGAACTGAGGGCTCGCTGTCGACGAAGAAAGGGCTTCTCGTTCAGAAGGCCTTCGAGGAATACTGGGAAACAGGCGGTTTCCCCGAGGCAGCGGGGCTTAGCAGTAAACTGCGGATAAAGACCCATCAAGAATACTTCCACACTATCCTGTTCCGGGATCTGGTCGAGCGTCATGACGTGTCACATCCGAAAGCGCTGACCGACCTGGCACACTGGCTGGCAGACAATACAGCCTCGCTTTACTCAGTCAACAACCTCACTGCTTATCTTCAGTCGCTTGGGTACAAGGCTCCGAAGTCCGCTGTTTCGGATTACCTGGAATGGTTTGAGGATGCCTATTTCATGTTCACGGTGCGAATATTCGATCCGTCTCTTGCACGCAGAAATGCCAATCCCAAAAAGATCTACTGTATCGATCACGCATTAGTCACTTCGGTGTCGTCAGGAATTCTGTTCAACTCGGGACATCTCCTTGAGAATCTGGTATTCATAGCCCTGAGACGTATTTATCAGAACATCTGCTACTACAAAACCAAAAGCGACAGGGAAGTCGATTTCATAATTTCAATGCGGGACCATTCCCGGATGTTGGTCCAGGTTTGCGAGTCCCTAGCGGAGCCTCAGACCCGAAAAAGGGAGATCACTGCCTTGAGCGAGGCGATGTCTGAACTGGGTCTTACCACCGGAACCATCGTGACCAGGAACGAAAATGAGCGTGTAGATGTCCCCAGCGGGACCATCCAGGTGACCCCAGTATGGCGCTTCCTTCTCGAACTGCCTGAATCAACGGAATAACATTAAGGGCTGTGGCTGAAGCCTCGGAGAATTTGCGACCAAAGGTCGCGGAGAATTTGCAACGCTTTGCGATGCTCACGCTGCGGTCAATTGGCCCATAAGTCTTGAAGACTGAATTCACCGCGATACAAAGCGAGCAAATTCCCCCGCGGATGCCCTCTTCGCCTGCCTTTAACTACTGCTTGCCAACCGCTTGCCCACGCTTGCCTATTGCTTGCCGCCGGTGCCCTCCCCGGCCGCTCTTTTCCACGTCCACGTCTCATTTTCCTTGAAAGGACCAATCTTAAAGCGTATAATATTGCAGTCACGAAGGTTAGTTGCGGATTTCCGCAATAAACCTCCTCTAAGGACCAGGGACCAATTAAACCTCTCCTTTAATTGGTCCCGATTTTTTTGCAAAAACACTGATCATAGTATTTAGCAAGCTTTCGTCAGAACTTTCCATAAACAAAAACCCCGTCAGATGCAATTTCCGCCCGCCTTTAACCACTGCTTGCCAACTGCTTGCCAACGC
>JAAZCN010000321.1 GCA_012513245.1 Synergistaceae bacterium
AAAAAACTTAATCTATCACGGCCTTCTGTAATTCCAGACATTTGCGTCTTTCAGAGGCTTGGGATTACCTGTGATGACTATTCTGTCTTCTGCAAAAATTATCTCGGTTATCCTGACAGGGAAGGGGATCTTCTCTCTTTCAATGAGCGGGTTTATATGGTCGATAAGTTGTTTTGTAATGTAGTCGGGCTGCTTGACCCCGGCAACAAAAAGTGTCGTCTCTGTAAGGTAGAGTCCCCTGTCATTAAAAGCAAGTTTAGAGAGGACTTCCATCCTGATGTTGAATGTAAAGAGGAAGGTCGCGTTGTATGCCCCGGAGACCCGGATCCCGTTCTTGGAAAAATCACATTCTAGGTTTTTGAAGCCCTTTATGTCTTTAATTTCTTTGCTTGTGTAATCCGTAAAGTCCTTCTCAAGAAGGACAACTTCACCACGGGAATAGTGGATGAGGTCTGCAAGTTTGTATTTATGGTCTTCATCGTCTTCTTTTATATTAAGTGGAGGCTCTTTCATCATTGCGTACAAGGAAACGCTTTCGATCCTTACACCCTCAATGACGATCCCTGTGACCTTTGCATAGAGGAAGCTTCCTCCGCCTGTGGCCTGGACCATTATTTTTTCAGGGTCAAATTCATTTACAAGCAGTTTTCCGACTTTTTCTTCTATGCGTACCTCAGCACCTGAAATTGATGAAAAAACGGGAATGGCTGCGATGACAAGCAAAAAAATGAAAAGGCGCAGGAAGCGAGCTTTTAAAAGCTTAGCAGAAACTTGCATTTTATCTATCGATCCTCTCTGCAGTTGGTCTTCTCGGATATTTTATCACCAAGAGGATACTTCAAAATGGGGTTCTATGCAAAAATCTATGCTGTCAATACCTTATTTTTTTCTTGTTACTCCTGATAGAAGGCAGCCACAAATAATATTCCTATGGATCATACGAGCATGAAATTTTTTATTATTGACTCTTTGGATTCATCTTTTTGAGCAATTCCAATGCTGAAGAGGGACCTACAGGTCTGCTGAAGAGGAAGCCCTGCAGGTAATCGCAGCCATGGGCAAGAAGGTATTCTTTTTGCCTCTCTGTTTCTACACCCTCTGCTACGACCAGATGTCCAAGTTTATGGGCCATGGAAATAATGTCCCCGGTAATGGCATCACCGGAATCAAGATAATCTAACTTGTCTATGAAGATTTTATCGATCTTCAGATAATCCATATTTAATTCCCTCTCACGTGCAAGTGATGAATATCCCGTGCCAAAATCATCTATAGCAACAGACACGCCCATCTCCTGCAATTTACCGAGTTTTTGATTTATCAAATCAAAGTTATCCATAAATACAGATTCTGTAACTTCCAGGCATAGATTATTAGGATTAATATCAATCTCTTTGATAATATCGATAATATCCTGCAAAAAGGTTGAGCTTAAAAGCTGTATAGGTGATACGTTCACAGCGATTTTTATATCCTTGTATCCTGCGGCTGTGATCTTTTTTAAAAACTTACACGCCATCCTAAGGATCTTCAGGCCCAATGGCAATATCAACAGCAGTTCTTCCGCCACCGGTATAAAATCCAGTGGAGGTAGAATTCCCAAACTATCACTCCTCATCCTCGCCAACGCCTCAAAACCGGTTATCTTTCCGGTCTTTGAAAATAAGAGGGGTTGGTAGTCCAGATATATGTTATCTATATTGTCCTCGGATGCCGCCTTCAGTTCATTTTCGATCTCTGTCTCACGAAGGACCCTTTTCTTCAGATTTTCATCGAAGAAACAGAAGCTGAAAAGGGTGTGTTCGTCTATTCTTTCCGCGGCGACCGACGCATTTTTCAGGACCGTTTCAGGGTCGCAGCATAAGTCTTCGATCTTTAATATTCCAATTCCGCAGCCTGTCGCATTGATGATCTGAGTGTCATGCATGACCTCAAATATTTCTCTGCATAAAGAGATCAGTTCCTTGTCATCATTGAAATCTGAAACAAACAAAGCAAACCGTTCCAACGATATCTGGAATAATTTGATGTTGTCATTTGTGATCGACAACAATTTTCCTGCCAGCTCTTTAATTATCTGCTCGCTGAAAGAATATCCGTAAGTAAGGCTGATGGAATTTATTTTTTTGATGTTCATAACAAGGACAGCTTTATTTGTCTTTTCTTTGTCTGCCAGGTTTTTCAAGAGTACATCATTAAGATAAATTCTATTATAGAGTCCGGTGACCGGATCATGTTCGCTAAGATATTTCAGCTTCAGTTCATTAGTTTTCCTATCGGTAATATCGATTATTATGCCTTCCAGAGCGACCACATTACCTTTCTTATCAAGTACCCCCCGGCCTGTTTCATGCACCCATTTCTTTTCTCCTGATGCCGTTATGATCTCGTATTCCATCCTAAACGGCACCAGATCCTCAATAGCCCGCGTCCAGTTCTGCCAAATTATGCTATGGTAGTCTGGCAAGGTTATGTCATTCAACCCAACGTCTCTGTTGTTTATAAAGTTTTCCGGTGTGTAGCCGGTAAGCTCATAACAGCCCTCAGACACAAACTGCATGGTCCAATTAGGCTCATAATTGCACCTGTAAGCCATTCCGGGAAGGTTCAAGAGAAGAATAGATTTGCTCCGTTCACTCTCGCATAGAAGAGCTTCAGCTTTTTTTCG
>JAAZCN010000322.1 GCA_012513245.1 Synergistaceae bacterium
GGTTTATTAGGTTCTCCTATGCCTGTTCGATGGATAATATCCGCGAGGGTATGGGGCGCTTAAAGGAATTTTTAGAAACTTTGTAGGGGGAAGCTGCGGCTTGAAAATGCCGCAGGGGAGTCGATTGCGAATCAATTGGTAATCAGTTGGGAGTCAATGGTTGGCCCAAAAGATCTAAATTTCATTAAATACCCGTCAGTCGTTCCCGAATGTATTCATCCGGAACAAAGTCTGGTGCAAACGACAAGGCGGTGGACCTGGATTCCCGCTCAAATGCATGCGGGAAAGACGGAATTTTTAGGATTATGACACAGGGGGCGTCGAATGCAGTCTTCGCCAGACTTTACAACAGCTTAACCATTGTTTCACGGCGATAAAATCGCCGCTTCACGCGTGGTGTTCTTCCGACACTTGTTGTCAGGGTTGTGATATGTGTAATTTTGCAACGGCCGCGATTTGCCGGGCACGGATCCATTGCCCAATATCACTGCCCTTAAGATTCTCGGGGATTTCAATCTCCCGGGCCTTTTTCATCACCTCAATATATAATTCGCTATTCGCAAGGAAGGGATAAGAGTCTATAGTACCCTCTGCTTTCGTTATCGCTATGCATCCGTCAATTCCTATGGGGTGACTTTGAAGTTTAGTAAGCGTATCCACGGCGACTTCAGGCTCTTTTCCTATTCCCGGATCAGGAAGATGCAGAGATGCGAACTCAGCGCACTTGCGCCACATGTTCGGCAGCCTCAGAGCTCCATAGATCTCATCCGGCAACTCTTCACGATCTTCAAGTAAGAGGTAAATTGATCTTACAAGTGAGGCAAACCTGACCTCGGGTCTTTCGCCCAGTTCTGCAGTTTTATCGAGCCGGTTCATCGCGTGGCTAAAATAGTTTCTGCCATCTTTCGGCTCTCTTTTCCATATCTCATCAAGGTGAGGGATCACCGCGACAAGGATGCCTGCCTCTCCCAGCATTGAAAAAAATATTGAGGGCCTGTCCGAAAGCATGGCTCTCTTAAGCTCTCCTAATATCCTTTCTTTCGGCTCATGCATAAGCTCCTGTCTACAGCACTCCATCATCTCAATGGTGCGATCTTCTATCGTGAAATTAAACTCTGCGGCCTGCCTGGCCGCACGAAGAGCCCGCACCGGGTCTTCGCAAAAATGGCCCGATGTCGCCCTTATCATTCCCGCCATAATATCACTCCGGCCTCCGTATGGGTCAATAAGTTCCTCATCCGCGAGCGACCATGCCATGCTGTTTATGGTAGTATCGCGCCTGAAAAGATCTTCTTCTATCGTGACATCAGGTCCGTAATCGATTTCAAAGCCTTTGTATCCTCTGCCCTTTTTCTTCTCGGTCCTTGCCATGGCAACATCACAGGACCGTCCATCTACGGATAAAATAAAGACAGGGAATAAGTTTCCGGTCTTTTGAGCATCAGGAAATACTGCTATAAAAGAACTTTCATCAATTCCACAGATCACGTAATCCTTATCGTGCGGGCAACGCTCCATTACTCTATCCCGCACCCAGCCTCCCGCGACATAAACCGCACCGCCGATCTCTGTGACTTTCCTGAGGAACTCTATCTCTTTCATCATTTGAATAATATAACACAGGGAGGCACTGCTTAAGCAATGCCTCCCCGAATATGCCTTTTTTCGTGATGCTATTTTTCCATTATTTCATTTTCTTTATCAGCCAGGATCGCATCAACCTTCTTGATAAAGGCGTCTGTATGCTCCTGGGCTTCCTTCTGATACTTCTTCAGGTCGTCCTCGGTTATCTCGCTCTCCTTCTCCATCTTCTTAAGAGAGTCTATGACATCCCTGCGGACATTCCGGATAGCTATCCTTGCTTCTTCCGCTGTCTTGTTGACTATCTTGGACAGTTCAACACGACGGGCCTGTGTAAGTTCAGGCAGGTTGAGACGGATAGTTTCTCCGTCGTTCTGGGGATTTATTCCCAGGGGAGAAGCCTGGATGGCTTTTTCAATTGCTTTCATGGCCGTCTTGTCCCAGGGGTTGATCATGATCTGACGCGCTTCCGGAACGCTTACAGAACCCATGTTTTTAATAGGTGTGGCGGTTCCGAAGTAGTCGACCCTTATGTCTTCTACAAGGGCAGGGTGAGCCCTTCCCGTCCTTATGCCCTGGAGAGTCCCCTTAAGGAATTCCAGCGTCTTTTCACTGCGGGTCATTAAGTCTTTCATCAAATTTTGAGGCACGCAGATCACTCCTTATAAGA
>JAAZCN010000323.1 GCA_012513245.1 Synergistaceae bacterium
AATATCTCCCTCAACCATTTTTCCTGTTGTTGGATCAACGGGTGTCTGCCCCGACAAAAAGACAAATTCCCCAGACTCGACCGCATGAGAATAGGGCCCGACAGTTACTCCTTCTTTTGCCGTGTAAGCTTTTCTTGACATATAACTTCCTCCCGGTCTGGTAATTAATTTGGCTTCGGTGATAGCTCTTTGCTATTTGTCCTTGACCTGTGATTTGATGACATCATATCCCAGCGCTGTTATGGCATTATTGATCTTTTCGATTGTCAGTTTTTCCGGATCGAAGTTTAATTTTACCTTGCTTGTGTTAAAAGATACGCTGACGCTTTCTTTCTCGATCCCCTCCAAGGCTTTGAGCGCGCCCTCAATTTTCTGGGAGCATGACGGGCATACCAATGTTTCAAGTTGTATTGTGGCTTTCTGCATATTTATTCCTCCTTAAAATGTGTGTAGATTTTTTGTTCAGGGAGAATCGAGGTAGTTGAGTATGCTGATGTTTATTGTTCCAGCCGATACCGAAGAAGTCTCATTCCATTAAGGATAACGACCAGGATGCTTCCTTCGTGTACGAACATCCCTATCGACATGTTCATCCAATCGCTGAAGAATACGCTTGCCAACAGGAACAATACTACTCCTACGGCGATAATGATATTTTGGCGCATATTGGTTGCGGTCGCTTTTGTCAGGCCCAGAGCATGGGGAAGGCGGCTTAAATCAGAATTCATTAGGACTACATCTGAAGTTTCGATAGCAACGTCTGTACCGCTGCCCATGGCGATCCCGATCTGGGCCAAAGCCAGTGAAGGGCTGTCATTCACTCCGTCTCCGACGAATGCGACAATTTGGCCTTTTACCTGAAGCTCTCTGATATATGCCGATTTGTTTTCAGGCAGCATATGTCCGTGAGCCTCTGTCAATCCCAGTTCATGCGCCACCAGATCAACTGTCGGCTGGTTGTCCCCGGAAAGGAGTACTAAATTTTTAACGCCCAGTTTTTTTAGTTTTTGAAGGACCTCTTTCACACCCGGGCGGATCTGGTCGCGTATTCCCATAAGCACCTTTAATTCGCCGTCGACCGAAGTCAGGACAAGCGAATTTCCATTTTTTTCAAACCTGGCAATATCGGTACTGGTTTTTTCGTTTATAGGAATATTTTCCTGGTCCATCAACGCAGCATTGCCAATGACGACTCTGTGCCCATCTACATGAGCAACTATTCCTCCGCCTTTTACGACGTCAGTCTTATCAACAGCGTATAATTTTGTCTCTCCAATGTGCTCGGTGACTGCTCTGGCCAGCGGATGTCCGGATTCTTTCTCTACTCTGGCAAGATATCCCAATACTTCATCAACGTTGTCTGCATAGATCTCTTTGTCCGCTACTTTGGGGTTTCCTATTGTCAATGTGCCGGTTTTGTCAAAAACAATCGTATCGACTTTGCTGAAATCATGGATGACTTCACTGCCTTTAAGAAGAACTCCGTGCCGAGCCCCGTTTCCGATCCCTGCGACATTTGATACAGGGACGCCGATCACCAACGCTCCCGGGCACCCAAGGACCAATATCGTTATCGCGAGTTCAATGTTCCGTGAAAAGAGCCACACTATCACGGAGAAAATTAAAACTGCCGGGGTGTAGTGCTTAGAAAATCTGTCGATAAAGCGTTCAGCCTCTGATTTTGAATCCTGGGCCTCTTCGACCAGCTCGATGATCTTACCAAAAGTAGTATCCTCTCCTACTCGGTCAGCAATGACCTGGAGGGTCCCATTTTCTAATATCGTTCCCGCATATACCTGGTCTTCTTTCTTTTTGCTTACAGGAACAGATTCACCGGTGATGCTCGCTTCATTTATGTGTCCGTGTCCTGCTAAAACAGTACCGTCAACAGGAACTTTAGCCCCTGTTTTAACAAGCAGGATATCGCCTGCATCAACTTCCTCAACTTCTACTTCTTCGAATTCTCCGTTTTTCATTTGTTTCAAAGCGCTTTCGGGTGCCATTTCAGTCAGTTCTTTGATTGCGGAACGTGTCTTATTTAATGTTCGCTGTTCCAGATAAGCCCCGAATAAAAATAAGAATGTAACAATGGCTGATTCTTCAAGGTTCTTTATTAAAAGTGCCCCGGCCACCGCGATAGTAACTAAAACATCAATGCTGACGACTTTAACTTTCAATGCCTGATAAGACTGTATAGCGATAGGAGCTGCTCCGAGGACAGACGCAGCAGCCAGGCACCAGACCGCTATTTCTTCAGCATGAAAGCCAAGTTTGCTGATAAATCCACTGATTATTAAAATCGCGCTGATCGCTGCTATTTGATTTTTCTTGCCTAATATAAATCTCTGCACGAATATTCTCCTAACAGTGAAGGCTGCTCAGCTGTCTTTTCCCGTATACGCTTCGTCCAATTCCGCCAGCATTTTGTATACTGCCTCAAAACTTTCGCAGACATCGCCCGGGACAGTGAAGTTATCTGTGATTTCACGCAAATGGACGAACTCTTCGCTTAGTTCCGGTTTTTTTGTCCCCGCTTCTTTGGTTTTCTTAATTATCGTATCGAATGTTTTGTGCACGTCATGGAACTCAGGGTGATGCCCGCCATGAACTTTTGCTACAACGGGCACATATTGTTTTAATGTCTTGAAATGATTTTCTCTCATTTGATCGAATTTTGATTGTGAAGACATAATATCCCCCTCTTCCTAAAATTCATAATATTTTTACATGTAAAAACAATCTTAAATAACGACCATTAGAGTGACCTATTTTTGGGGAAAAAAGGAATACATCTGTTTACTTTCAGCTTGTAAGACCTATATTCTTCTCCGAATATTTTTTCAAGGGACCTCTCTTCGCTCTTTACTGACAAGGTCATGATACCCCAGAAAAAAATAATTAAAGTGAGGAGAAACAGATTGTTTTCAAAAAAAATAAATCCTGTAACAATAAAAGTGATCCCTGTATATAAAGGATTTCTAACCCATGCGTAGACTCCAGTAGTGATCAGTTTCCTTTCCTTTATATGTTTGATCAATCTGCCTGTCTTTAGAGCCCCTAAGCACAGCCAAACTCCTGAAGCAAGCAAAGCAGTTCCCATAACATACATTGGTATTTTTAGAGGATCAATACGCCCGCCATCTAAATATCCCATCTTTGAAATGCGAATTCCGGCGGCTGCTAATAAAGTAATGAGAAAAACATAAAAAGGGCCTACGCCAAAAATGGAAAGCTTTATGTTGCCGTGAATATCTTTAGGATCAGCGATCTTAACAACTCCTCTTCAAACTTTAAAAGAGGCCTCCCCCATCGTCAGGGAAGGCATCTTTTAAATATTCTGTCTGTTTCATAATTGCCTGTCAGTGACCATGGTGGTGTTCAAGGCCATGGGAATGATGATGTTCATGATCTTCGCCCTCCGCCATTTTAAAGAAGGTGACATAAGCTTCGACATATGCTCTTGCGGCTTTTACATCATTAATGTCATAGTCTTTGAGCGCAATTGCCCTGTTAAACTTTTCTTCTAATAAGTTATACTCTTCCATTGTTACAAGCCCTTTGATCGGAGACATATTGCCCAGTGAAATACTCTCATCCGCGGCTATGACCTTAGGGTCCAGAGCAGTTCCCGAAGGTTTCAATCCATCGTAGGATGCACCTTCGCCTGCACGGTGGATCCTAACTAAATTTTCCAGGAACCAGCGGTCTGCCGCTTCTCGTGCATCCGCTCCAAGCCTGCGGGCTTTAAGGCTTAAATCAAAGATTTCTTTAAGTTCTTTTTCAAAATCCTCAAAGATCAACTTGTAGGCGTAGTTGATGTTTCCTGTTTCTAATGCGATCCGGCCATCCTGTACTGCAGGACCATCCATTGTGTCACAATGAGCGCTCGCCTTCTCAGTCATGATAGTCATCAATGTGATCACCGCTAAGATCATAATTCCTGCAATTGACAAAATCACCATATTATTACCTCCCTTGATTGATGACCCTGAAATCCAGGCACGAATTTGATAGGATCATGTCGATGATTTCTGACGTTATGTCGCCCACCGCTGAGGTGAACTTATAATAAACAGTTGTCCCAGAAGAATCTATTTATAGTTGTCAATATGATATCGTATTTCGCAAGAAAGTGCCATTTTTTAAATCTTCAAATGCCGTATGCAATTCTTCTTCTGTGTTCATTACTATCGGACCTCCCCATGCAACAGGTTCACCCAGGCTCAGTGAACTTATAAACAATACCTGTGCATTTTTATCGGTCGATCTTATCTCGACACTGTCGCCGGATGTAAGCTTTACCGCTGTTTTTTCCTTGACATGCTCTCCGCCGATATAGGCGTCTCCTGAAAGTGTGAAGATCATGGCGGAGTGCTCTTTTTCTGTATTTATTAGAACAGATGCACCTGGGTCGAGGTGTACATCATAAAAGTCCAGCGGGAGATATTTGCTTGAATAACCTTTTCTGTCCCCGTACCTGCCCGCAAGAAGCCTCAGTTTTCCATTCTCCAGCATAATTTCTTCAATCTGAGAATTTTTGATACTGTTGTAAGCGGGAGCAGCCATCTTGTCTTTCGCAGGCATATTGAGCCATAACTGGACTCCAAGCAATCTTTCGGCTGCCGGGAGCTTTTCCTCGTGCAAAATTCCTGAACCTGCGGTCATCCATTGGACCTCTCCCTGGGCGATAGTATCTTCATTGCCCAAGCTGTCCCTGTGGGTGATCTGTCCACGATAGACATAAGTTATAGTCTCTATTCCCCTGTGCGGATGCATGGGGAACCCCGCCGTATATTGATCGGGATCAGTGCTGTCAAATGAATCAAGCATCAGGATCGGATCGTAAACCTCCACGGACCTGCGCGATAAAACTCTGACCAGGTTTACCCCTGCCCCGTCACGAGTTCTGAATCCTGTTGCCAGATTTTTAATTTTTCGTTCCATTCTCTGATCCTCCCTTCTGTAAAATAAATTATTCTGCTATTGGAATCGTGGTTAGCGTTTTTGCGTGTCCCATATGAAATTATTATAGAGGAAATGACTCTCAGGTTGTAAATAAAAGCATAAAAAAAGGGACAGGCTTGCGCCTGTCCCAAGTTATTTTTATTGCTTAGTCGTCAAAGGCTTCTTTGACGCTCCACTCTTTCCAGATATTGCCTACCAGACCGATTCCGGGGGAGAGGACCTTTTTGCCCGGCTTCCAGCCGCTGGGAGTTACATTCTTTCCTTTGGTCTCACGAACAAGCTGGTACGCCATTATCTGACGCAATGCTTCACTTACGTTTCTGCCTACTGGCGGCGTAAGCACTTCAAATGACTGGATCACGCCATCGGGGTCAATTATGAAGCGGCCCCGTGTTTCAGTTCCTGATTCTTCATTGTAAACACCGTACATAGTGCCGATCTTTCCGCCCTGGTCCGAAAGCATGGGGAAAGGGATATCTTTGTTGATCATTTTTGAAAGTTCATGATCATTCCAAATTTTATGGACAAACGGAGAATCGACGGAAATGGAAAGTACTGTGACGCCTAATTTTTCAAATTCGCTGTATTTTTCAGCAACTGCTGAAACTTCCGTGCCTCAGACA
>JAAZCN010000324.1 GCA_012513245.1 Synergistaceae bacterium
AATCACTCCTCTGTTTTTTCCTCCAGATGTTTCATCTCGTAAAAAGACCTTTCGGCAACATTTTTTACAATCCGCATCTGTGTGTAATTTACCGCTCCCCAGTATAACATGGGTCTATTTAATTTTGCAACCTCGCAAAATTAATATAACCTTCAAACGACTTTTCTTTCATGAACTAACTCTTTATACTCATCCCAATTAAGAAATGACTCGGCTATCTCAGGGCCTACCCCATGGACAAGCGCTGAGGCAAAGCCCGCAAACGCTGTTTCCGTAGAGCTCTAAATTGTTTTTCAGATATGCATTACATGCTGCCCTGTCTACTCTTTCACTTACGTCACTATCAATCTGCCATGCCTTTCCCTTTATCGCATCTACAGGGCATGCTTTTTGACAGCATGTACAGTCACCGCATTTCGATTCCATCGGCACACCGTACTTTAGAGGTGCGTCACAGAGGACGGTTGCAAGACGCTGCATAGGACCTCGATCTGGAGTTATCAGGGAGCAATTTCTGCCTATCCATCCAAGACCTGCCAGATGCGCTGCTGCTCTATGGCTAAAAATACCGTGAAGCCCCTCTTTTGCCACTTTACTTGCGGGTATCGGGAAAGCTCTGAAATTCCTCTTTTCAAGCCAGTCCGTTATCTGCATCGTCATTATGTCCAGTGCGATATTCGCGACCTCGTAAAACCTGGCATAAGTATTCGTCGGTCCCTTACAGGATATCTCTCGTATCACTGCGGAAGGCATATTTAAAGCTATTGAAACAACTGATGGATAGTCATCCCATATATTTCCGTATAACTTCCTAATTTCTTCTGAGTCAGGACGGAGATCGGCAAAGCCAACCTTTCCTGCCCCGATCGACAGCACATACTCTTTCAGTTCTTGACTTAAATTGTCGGTAGTCTCACTCATGCCGAGTCCTCCCCTATTCAATACAGTCTATAAGTACATTGGAGTATTTTTTCAGCTGAAAAGCATCCCTGCCAGGCCCGCGGATTTGATTGTTTCTCCTGTGAATGTGTCTAGTATTTCGTTGCCTCTTACAGCATATACGCGCCAGGCGACCTTTATAGATTCCTCAGGAACAAAGACATTTCTGTTCTTTATGACTTTTTTCCAGCTCCTGTAATCAGATGGAACTGCTCCACGCTCAGCAAGCTCCCTTGCCAGCAGGAGGGATACCTTAAGATCCAGATACTCCATTTCTTCAGCCTCCGGGACAAAATCCATATCGAGCGTTACAGTTTTTTCTTCGACAAGAGTGGTCTTACCGTTATACCCATCGACAATCACAACCTGATATAGGTATTTGGGCGGAGACATTAGGCATCGCTCCAACATCTCTACCGGCGCCACGTAGACAGGAATAAAAATCAGTTTGTCTCCGGGGCGAGGCTTCTCCTTCATGGGCAGATATCCGCAAGGCTGTCTTTCCATATTCTAATCCCCCAAGTTGATTAACGACGGTACTAAAGGTACTAAAAAAGTGCTTTCTGCAGGATGTCCAGTGCCCCTATGGCACCCAAAAGACACCGCTTACCGCTGCTTCCTTCCGGACCTGGCGGGGTTCACGGACTTTCGCCGCATAGGACTGGACACCCTGCAAAAAACACTCA
>JAAZCN010000325.1 GCA_012513245.1 Synergistaceae bacterium
AGTCCCAACGGGACTCCTGCAAGTGGTCCTGCAAAAGTAGGATCGCCGTTTGTTACGGTTTCGGCGTAAATCTCTGCGCCTTCCGCATCTGAAGAACCTAGTATTACTACACAGTTCTCGGCTCCAAACTTTTCAGCTGCATCAACGATGCGCTGCTGATTCTGCAAGTCCATTGCACCTGCCGCTGTTCAGACGAAGCATTCTGTAGCAGAAAAGACTATCTCAGCTCCGCTTTCTTTCAGACATGCCTCCATCGCCGGTCCTGGGACGCCGTCCCTTTCCCCCAGGAGGAGAAGTTTTTTACCTGTTAGTTTGCCCATGGCTGAACACCTCCTTAGGTTTTATATTTTGCGCGTCCTTGAAGGACGTTAACGCCTATGCGATAAGTTTTTCTATCTCTGCTCGAATCGTTTCGGGAGTGCACTCTTCTTTGGAGAGACGCTTTACTTCGGCCCCGTCCTTCCAGAAAAGGAACGTGGGCAGCCCCATCACGCGGAATCCCATTGCAACTCTTTTGTTTACAGAGCAGTCTACCTTTGTGAACTTGACTTTGCCCTCAAATTCCTTAGCCATCTCCATGTAATGGGGCATAAGTCCCATGCAGGGAACGCACTGAGGCCCCCAGAAATCCATAACTACGGGTAGTTCTTTTTCCTCACGTACCTCAACGTCGCAATTTTCCTTTGTCAACTCGATCATTCTGATTCGCCTCCTGAAATACTTGATGCTATAAAAGACATCCTGACTATGGTATCACTAGTTATCATTAAATATAAGCCCCAACAACAAAAACTACGAAGAACTACTAAGAAATACTTTTTAGAATAGAAAGGTCTCTTAACGTTCTTTGGAGCATTTGCCTGTCTATAACAGCAAAATCTTTCTGTGGTTCAGCGCAGTTCTTTTGCCTTTCTATCAAGTACCTGTCCCTCGCTTTTTCGATCGCGATGATGCCGTCCTTGTGATACTTTGTTTCAGATTCCTCTATCACAAGCGACCTGTAAGGGCCGCGCATTATCGGGACATTAGGCGGCAGCGGCGTGGAAATGAGACTCCATCCATGCTGAAGAAGTTCCTCGGTCTTGTCCAGCACATCAAGCGGAGATCCCTCTGTAAAGACCACGCCGTAAGGCATCTCAGGGCTCCAGTAAATATCAGGGTTGTTAGTAACTATCTGGAGTATCTTTTCCGCCATGTCCGATCCATCTCCTTCCTCAGAAAGAGCAGGTCTGTAGAGAGAAGTATCTTTCGGCAGACCCGCCCCAAACATTATTTCTCAAAAATTGTCTGTTCCGTAATGGGAGTAGTCATAGCTTTGAAAGAGCGCATAAGCAGCTCTCTTCTGACTTCTTTGTCACCCTCAGGTCCAAGAGAGGGATCACCTGTCGGGTGGGGTATGGCTATTCCCGGTACTATCCTGTTTGCTCCTACCGTCAGCATTATTGGTACTATTGTTGCGATCTGGACTACAGGGATACCTGCCACTCTTTCGATCTCACGGGTCATCGATGCGCCGCATCGTGTACAGGTTCCTCAGGTCGATGTTAGGATGGCTGCGTCTACCCCGGCTTTTCTAAGCTCTTCGCCTATCTCCTGTCCAAACTTCTCGGAATTTGCAACCGCAGTTCCTGTCCCGGTCGTAGTGTAGAAAATCGGGTGGATCTTTCCGATAACTCCCTCGGCCTCGAGTTCGCGCATTACATCGAGGGGAAGGACGACGTCAGGGTCGACATTTGCCCACTCTCTATCGTATCCCCCGTGTATAGATTCATAATTATCCGGTGTCATGTTTTTCAGTTCTGAAATGTCATAAGAGCCGAAGTTTACCGCAGAAGAGACTCTTATATGGTCAGGATTACCTTTGGGTACTATGCCTCCGGAAGAGATGAGAGCTATAGTTGCCGTCTTCAGGTCCTTCAGGGGAGCTGCAGGCGGGATCTTGTTGAATACCGGCATCTCATACTCCGTGCGGAATTCTTCTCCCTTGAGCTTTGTAAGCAGCATTTCAACTGCTCTCTCAGCTCCGCTCTTCTCATGGAAGAAAGATTTGCGTATGCCGCGATGGATGTAGCCTTCCAGCCTCGCGGGTCCCATCTTTTCGCCCTTTAGCAGTTTCGTCCCGATGGTGACCATCGAGGGGATGGCCTTTGACATTCCTCTTGCGCTGTCGGTT
Source organism: Synergistaceae bacterium (assembly GCA_012513245.1). Next base: position 2,174 of record JAAZCN010000325.1, read on the forward strand.
GTAGTTGCTATATATGTCTTCTTCGAATAGAGTTCCACTCCCGGGTTTTCGGGATACATGGCAGTAACTGTCGGAATATTGAGCTCTTCTCCTACAGTTGCGGCGATATCTCCGCAAGCGAAGCCGTATCTTCCTGCGTTGAAGGCAGGGCCTGCAAAGAGGATGTCCGGCTGAAATTCCTTGATTATCTCAAGGCATGATTTCCTTGCTTCTTCGGTATTTTCTCCGTAATATCCGTCCCCGCAAATCACAGTTCCCACGACCTTGCCCTCTCCGTTGAAGAGTTTTTCGATCTGCATTCCGGGACCAACGAAGCCTTCCCTGAGCTCCGGCTTGTGATCTGCCTTTTCTTCTCCGCCTATTCCGGCATAGAACTGATTTATATAATGAACTATCCTGTATGTCATGTCAGCCGCCTCCTTCTATATCCACTCGCAGCCAAGTTTGTTGAAACCGATCTCGGCAGTTGAAGCAATAACGGACTGAAGTTCTACGAACATTGAACCGTCAGGTCTCAGGCTCTCTTCAGCTCCGCCGGAAAGAAGGGATATTGCTTCTTTGCAGCCGATGACTTTGTCCATAGCCGGTACTTCTATCATTTCATTCACGTTTCCGGTGGATATGAAAGCATCAAGTTCAGGTGTAGCGTCCGCAAGGCTCTGGCTTGCTCCGTCTGTTCCCGATGATTCGTCCGAAACAAGTACAGTTTTGATGCCTGCCTTCTCAAAATACTTAGTGTTGAGGCAGAGGTCTGTGTCAGGGTTGCCGTAGCCTTCCTCCGAGATCACTGCACCTTCTGCGCCAAGCTGCTGTGCTATTGAAAGGTTCATTGATGCAGACCTAAGCTTACCGTCCATAACCGTGCTTTCCTGAGTCGGTATCATGCCAAGGAAGTTGATCTCCTTGCCGTGTCTGGCATAAAGAGCCTGGACGATAGGGTTGTGAAGGTGGTGCCATGTAGTGTTTTTGTCGCAGGCTGAAACGCAGTTTCCTGATACCATAGCTCCGTCGAGTGTCTCGTTTGGGTGGAGCAGCGTTGGCAGGGCGGGCTTCAGGTCGTTGGCATAAAGGTATGTGTCGTGGAGCAGTCCCTGTGTAATACACATACAAACATATACGATCTTTGGAAGATCGGGATATTTTTGTGTCTCTTCTAAAGTGTTTCCCTTTTCGAAAATTTGCACCTCATCAGCTTTCCATTCGTTCTCAGCGCAGCACTTTGCAAGATAGACCGCAAGCTTGAGTCCTGCTTCACGGAGGGACGCTTCATAGAGATGCTTCTCCAGGTTTTCGACCGGTTCGACGTAGAGAACAACGTTACGGGTCTGAGAGAAGGGTGTGTATGGTGCACCCGGTCCGCTCATGTCTATGAATCCTTCCTGGAATGCAACTATGGGGCCGCACGTAACTACCGCGGCTCCGTCAAGGACGAGGGTCTCTCCTGATCCGGCTTTCTCCATTGGGGCGCAAAACCCCGGGAAGTAGAAGTTTTTACCTATTTTTACGCGGGGTTCGACAACGTCCTTAACAGGTATTATGCGTATGCTTTCTCCGGGACAGGCCAGATCCAGTTCTACCTTAGCAAAACGCTTGTCTTCCGCTATTAAGGCCTCAGCTTCATCTTTGTTTACGAAAAGAGTCCCGCCGGACGTGTATGTCTTTTCGGCGAAAGCAAGGCCGGTGATGTGTATCTTGTGCAGTTCCAGCCGCATTTTAAAATTCCTCCTTTATTGTTCTTTGTATCATGTCGCATAACTAGATTCTAATTGCTTTTTACCATGAAAAGCATTATGCTTTAGAACATACATACATGGAATTTTCATAATAAAATTATGCATTTGAATAAAAAAGTGGGGTGTTGCAGTTGTTTAAGAAAATGGCCCAGAACATTGCAAAAAGCACGAGCGAAGTTATTGGATATGGAGTCCTTGTAACAGATGAAGAGGGTGTTATTATCGGA
>JAAZCN010000326.1 GCA_012513245.1 Synergistaceae bacterium
AACAGATCCTTGATATCACATTGGAAATAATCGCTGAAAAAGGGCTCGGAGGGGTCAACCTCTCTGAGATAGCGCAGCGAGTCGGGATCGTTCCTTCTGCTCTTTACCGACATTTCGAGAATAAAGAGGCTCTTATCGACGCGCTGCTTGATCGCACGCATAAGACCCTTTTCGAAAATGTAAAAAAAATAGCCCTTAAATCATCGAGTGCAAGTGAAAACCTAAGGAGTCTTTTTCTCCTACATTTGAAATTTATAAGAAAGAATCCTGGAATACCTAAACTTGTCTTTTCTGATGCGGCTGTTCTGGGGTCTCCCGAACGCAAGGAAAAGATCCTTTCAATAGTAAAAAAATACATGAGCAAGCTTACGGAGATAGTAGAAAAAGGCAGGCGAGAAGGAGAGATCTTTTCAGATATTTCGCCTGAAGCGGTCGCTTTTTCTATGCTAAGTTTTGTCCAGTACGTGGGCATTATTTCTAACCTCAGTGACGGAGAAACTGATCTCGGTGAATCGGCAGAAAAAGCTTGGGGTTATATTGAAAGAGCCATTCGAAATGATCCGGGCAAATAATAATTCAGCACTCAACTTTCCCACCGTCTTTCCCGCATGCTTCTGATCAGGAAGGCGCTGTTCCTCAAATGAGGAACATAACAAATCTACAATAGCGCCTGAACTATTTCGAGTGCGCTTCGAGATCGGGAAAACATGCGGAGAAAAGGGGAACTAGATGCTTTAAATCCCTCCAGTAATAATAGGTGGGGAAGTTAAGTTAATCACTCTATTTTGGTTAGAAGAAAGGAAGTAGGTTTTATGAAAACGAAGATCTTAATAGCCAGCCTCCTGATACTGTCGTTTTTCATCGCGCTGCCCCAAACGGCTAATGCAGACGGGTCAAAAAAGTCTGAGACGGTAGGTCTCGAACTTTGGAAAGCAATGGAAATGGCGGAGCAAAACAACCCCGGTCTCAAGGGCAGCAATGTTGAAAGAGAAAAAAGTGAAATAGACGTAAAGATAGCAGAGGGAATGAAGTCTCCAAAAATAGACATTTGGGGGACGACAACACTTTCAGACCAGCCATATACAGTCATACCCATAAGGGAAGCGGGAGTTTTTCCCCCACTGGACAGACATATAACCCGCTTTGGTGTCGAACTGAATATTCCCCTTTACACCGGAGGAAAACTTGAGGCTGAAAGGATGTCCGCTCAAAAAGTATCGGCTGCGGCCTATGAGAATAACAAGCAGGACAGGCAGGATCTTCTATACTCTGTCGTTTCTGTTTTTTCGCGATCTTTGTATTTCAGGGATCTGAAAGAGGCTTCCTCAAAAAGGATCCTCGCGCTTGAAGATGGAGAGAGAGTTCTCTTGCTCCTGCTCCGGGAAGGACGGATACCTAAGCTGGATCTCCTGAGGCTTCAGACACATCTCTCCCAGGCAAGGCACGATCATATCGTTCTCGACCAGGCAGAAAAGGATTCCCTTTCACTGCTTGGCACACTGACAGGAAATCCCGATCCTGTAATTTCAATAGTGGAAATACCTACTGAGACAGATCTGGGTGCTTTTGATGAGATAGAACAGACTGATATTCTTGCAAACAACCATGCTTTAAAAAGATCATTGCTTCTCTCCGAAGCTTCTTACGCCAAATCTCAGGCAGTAAAGGGCGAAACGAAACCCCAGCTCTCATTTTTTGGAAGGGGAACCGGCAGTTTCGGAAGCGACGCGGAACTTTATGATGACTGGCAGGCGGGACTTCAGGTGACTTTAAAAGTATGGGACGGACATGTAAGCAAAAACAGGATCAAAAAATCGTTGCTGGATATAGAGAAAGCAAGGCTTGATCTGGATCAGACACGAAACCAGACTCTCAATGAAGCAAGAGAAGCCTTAGGCGCGGTGAGAGAAGCCGGATCAAAGATCATAACAGCCAATAAACAGAGCGAAGAGGCAAAAGAGGCTCTGAGGATCGAGAGACTTATATACGAAACAGGCGAGAGCACTATTACTGACCTGCTGAGCGCTGAATCAGAACTTTGGATAGCGTCTGCAAACAAAAGCAAGGCTTATTATGAAAAAATTGCCTCTGAAGCTAATGTGTTAAGGATCCTGGGGGAACTTTCTCCTGAAAGAATGCGCTTCACTGCAAAAGAGAGCTTTTATAATAAAAAAATATCCGCGAAAGATGAGGTCGTGAGGTAATGCAGATGAAAATCAATAAAAAAATGATCCCGGTAATAATCGTCGCCCTTGCAGCGCTTTTTGCTATATATACCATCTTTTTGAAAAGCGACGGGGAGGATCCGAACAGGATCTTTGCCTCCGGCACTATCGAAACAACAGATGCTGATATGTCATTTATGGCAAATGGGTTCTTGAAAAACCGCAAGGTCAACGAGGGTGACACTGTACATCGCGGCGACCTTATTGCGGAGCTGGACAAAAGAGAGGCCGAGGCAAGGCTTCGTCAGAGCGCAGCGGCAGTCGAAACTGCACGTTCAAGGCTAAAAGACCTAAGCAGCGGTTACAGAAGCCAGGAGATCGCAGAGGCAGAAGCCCAGACAGCTCAGTTCCGATCAAGCTGGAACAACCTCAAAGATGAGGCAGAGAGGTCTGAAAAGCTTTTCAGCGGCGGTGCGATAAGCAGGCAAAGGCTGGACCGAGACATAACAGCTGCCGAAGTTGCGGGGTCCCAGCTGACTGCAGCCAAGAAAAAAGTGGAACTTCTTCGTTCAGGATTCAGAGAAAACAGCATAGATGCCTCCGCTAATCAACTTAAAGAGGCTGAAGCCTCTATGGAGGCGGCAAAGGTAATAGTATCCAACCATGTACTGATAAGCCCTATGGATGGAGTGGTCTCAAAGGTCTATTCAGAACCCGGAGAGATGATCGTGATGGGAAAGCCGGTCCTTACATTGACAAGTCTGAACAGGCCTCGCGTGAAAGTATATATTCCCGAATACAGGATCGGAAGGATAATGCTCGGCCAGAAGGCGGACATCACAGTCGATTCTTTTCCGGACAAAAAGTACCCCGCCACAGTGACCTTCATTTCACCCGAAGCTGAATTTACCCCGAAAACGGTACAGACAGCCGAAGAGAGGGTGAAACTCGTTTTTGCCGTAGAAGTGACAGCGGAAACGACAGAAGGACACCTAAAACCCGGAATGCCTGCGGACGTTACGATAGACCTCAGCGATGAATAGTCACAAGGAAACGGATAAAGCCATAGACATACAGAATCTGGGCAGAAAGTTTGATCAGTTCTGGGCTGTGCGGAAGGTGGATCTTTCTGTAAATAAAGGAGAGATCTTTGGCCTGGTTGGACCCGACGGCGCCGGAAAAACTACCGTTATGAGAATGGCTGCCGGAGTCCTTCTGCCCTCAGAGGGTGATATCCTCGTGGACGGATACTCTGTTACCTCGGATCCGGAAATGGTAAAAAAAAGGATAGGGTACATGTCGCAGAGGTTCGGTCTTTACGGAGACCTGACAGTGCTTGAAAACTTGCGTTTTTATGGAGATCTTTATGAGATCCCGCGTAAAAACAGAGAGGCTGAGGAAGAAAAACTTCTTGGCTTCAGCAACCTCACCCCCTTCAAAAATCGAAAGGCGAAGGATCTGTCCGGGGGGATGAAACAGAAACTGGGACTTGCATGCTCCCTGATACATCGGCCTGCCGTGCTTCTCCTCGATGAGCCGACTAACGGGGTCGATCCGGTTTCCAGAAGGGATTTCTGGAAGATCCTTCATGAAATGGTGAAAGAAGGGGTGACTGTTTTTGTCTCAACGTCTTATCTGGATGAAGCTGAGAGGTGCGAGCGGGTCGGAATGATGCAGGAAGGAAGGCTCACTATGTGCGACAATCCCAGAAATCTCAAAGAGACTATATCGGGAGGCATACTTGAAATAAAGAGCGTTGACCCTGGAAAAACTCTTCAGGTCTTGAAGGAAAAATACGGGAAGATCAGCTCTGATGTCGTATCCGGCGTGATACGTTTCAGGCTGCCTGAAAACTCATCACTGAAAAAAATCGAGGATGAATTGAAAGGCATGGGGCTTGCACCTCTGTCGATAGAAGAGGCAAGACCCTCTCTTGAAGACGTCTTCATTAACCAGGCTATGAAAGCAGATGCACGATGAAAGAAGAATTTGCCGTAGAAGTAAAGGGACTGACGAAGGTTTTCGGGAACTTTACCGCCGTAGACCATATCGATCTTAAGGTCATAAAAGGGAAAATTTTTGGTTTTCTTGGCCCAAACGGTGCGGGAAAATCAACGACGATAAAGATGTTATGTGGCTTGCTGCTGCCTACTTCCGGAGAAGGAACCATTGCGGGATCCGATATTCTCAGAGACTCAGAGGAAATAAAAAAGAAGATAGGCTATATGTCACAAAAATTTTCTCTCTATGATGATCTGACCGTTGAAGAAAACATAGATTTTTTTGCGGGGATCTACAGAGTCCCGAAATCCATCAGATCTGAAAGAAAGGCCTGGATACTTGAGATGTCGGACCTCACTACACACACCTCGAGCATCACCCGTTCGCTTGCGGGAGGATGGAAACAGAGGCTTGCACTCGGCTGCGCCCTTATCCACCAGCCGCCCATCGTATTTCTTGATGAACCTACTTCCGGCGTGGATCCGATCTCCAGAAGACGTTTTTGGAATCTTATATCAGATATCGCACGAGAAGGGACCACCGTCTTCGTTACGACGCACTACATGGAAGAGGCTGAATACTGCGATGAGCTTGCCCTGATATATAAAGGAAGGATGATCGCAAAGGGCACTCCAACCTCCATAAGAAAGGATTCAATGCCTTCCGACCTGATCGAGTTGACTGTGAGCAGGCCCTTTGAAGCAATAGAAGTTTTGGAAAATTCCGGATTAGTTGAGAGCGCCTCTATTTTCGGAGACGGGCTTCATTTAATTCTTGAAAAGGAAGACTATGATGACGAAATGATCAGGAAGATCCTCTCTGAAAAGGGGTTTGAAATCTACTCTATAAATCGTGTGAGGCCCTCTCTTGAAGATGTTTTCGTCCATCTGATCGAAAAAGAGGATGCACTGTTGGAGCGTGGTCAAAAATGAGCAACAACACCATAAGAAAGATTTCCTTCCGCAGACTTGCGGCAGTCGTGAACAAAGAGTTCATACACATCATGAGAGACAGCAGGAGCCTGGCTATGGCGTTTCTTATGCCGGTCATTCTTCTCTTTATTTTTGGCTACGGCATATCTTTAGATATTACAAGCCTCAATATGGGTATCTATGACATGGATAAGACAGCCGAGAGCAGGGAGCTTATAGAAAGATTCAAGGCTTCCGGTTATTTTAAGATCGTTGGGACGGTAAACGGCAGCAAAGAGATAGACCGTCTGATCGACCGGAATATCGCCCATATGGTCCTTGTGATCCCTGAAGGTTTCAGCGGATCTGTGAAAAGTGGAGTGCCGGTCGACATACAGGCCATTTACGACGGAAGCGACGCAAACACGACCTCCATTGCAATGGGCTATACAGAGGCTATTGCATCACGTTATTCACTCTCAAAGGGAGCAAAGGGACCTTCAGGCCAGATCGACCTCAGGCTTCGCGTCTGGTACAACCCGGAGCTTAAAAGCCGCTGGTTCATCATCCCCGGCCTTATAGCCATAATAATGGGAGTAATAAGCGCTCTTCTGACTTCGCTGACCGTTTCAAGGGAATGGGAGCAGGGCACAATGGAACAGCTTCTCTCGACACCTATCCATCCCGTGGAACTTTTTCTGGGGAAAATAACCCCCTACTTCCTTATCGGGATGATAGATCTTCTTATTTCCGTCGCTGTAGGCGTGTGGGTCTTCGGAGTGCCGCTCAGAGGCAGTTTGCTCTTCCTTTTTGCTGTCTCATCCCTTTTTCTGGTTGGCGGACTAAGCCTGGGGATACTCATCTCAACTGTTGCCAAATCCCAGCTCGTAGCAAGCCAGGCAGCTTTTGTCCTGACGCTGCTTCCTGCGTTCATGCTCTCGGGATTCCTCTATTCTATAGACAACATGCCGATCTTCATCCAGAAAATAACATACGCAGTCCAGTCACGTTATTTTGTCACAGTGATGAAGGATATCTTTTTAAAAGGAAACCACCCGATGATTTTGATCAAGGAGATACTCTTCCTAAGCGTATTTACAGCTGTTGTATTTACAGCAGCCATCAAAAAATTCAAAAAGAACATGGGATAGGACGATCATGGGAGAAAGAATCTTACACTTAATAATCAAAGAATTCATACAGGTCCTGAGAGATCCCCGGATGAAAGCAATGATCTTTGTGCTTCCTGTGATACAGCTTTTGATCTTTGGATATGCTGTTACAACTGACGTCAACAATATAAAAACTATCGTCGTGGACAGCGACAAAAGCGTGCACAGCCGGCAGCTGATCGAAAGTTTTACCTCTTCCGGACTCTTCAGTGTCATCGCGTACCCTGAAAGTGATTCTGAAATCACGGAAAATCTTGACCGGGGCAGAGCTGTCGTCGGAATAAACATCAAAAAGGGCTTTGCTGAAGATCTGCTCAGAGGAAGAAATCCCGTCGTTCAAATAATTGTTGACGGGACAAACTCCAATGACGGCACTCTGGCTATGAACTATGCACAACGCATAATTTCCGATTTCGGAAGGGATGATCAGAGCAAAAATATGGTCAACGTGCAGGGGAGAGCCTGGTACAATCCGGACCTGAAAAGCAGAAACTATAACGTTCCGGGAGTAATAGCTATCATCCTGCTAATGACATCACTGCTCCTTACGTCCATGGCCATCGTCAGGGAAAAAGAGATAGGAACTATGGAACAGCTGATGGTAACACCAATGAAACCGATAGAATTTATCCTGGGTAAATCCCTCCCCTTCGCGATCATCTGTTTTATAGATGTAATAGTTATAAGTTTCGCAGGCATGGCATGGTTTAAGATACCGATCAGAGGCAGCATGCCCCTCTTACTTTTTGCCTCGACGCTATTTCTTATGTCATGCATAGGGATAGGACTTCTGATCTCTACGATCTCTAAAACACAGCAGGAGGCATTAATGTCATCCTTTTTCTTTTACTTCCCTGCCGTCCTGCTTTCAGGATTCATGTTTCCAATTTCCAACATGCCCGTACCGGTGCAGTGGATGACAACAATGAACCCGCTAAGGTACTTCCTTGTAATAATAAGAGGGATATTCCTTAAGGGGACCGGACTGGCGGAGTTATGGACACAACTGGTCGCACTGGCTCTTCTGGGGGCTTTCTTTCTTCTCTTCAGCGTCTCCAGGTTTAAAAAGACTATAGACTAATTGTCACGGCAAAACAGAGAGCGATGGGGAAAATCCCTGCCGCTCTCTGTTTTGCCGTGACAAAGATAGGTATATTTATCTAACGCAAAAATGAAATCTATGTGAAAATATGAACACAACAAATATGAGCACAATCTTGCCCAAATATAATTTTAGGTGTAGCTTATAAAACAGCAGCGTCCAGCTGGGTCTATATGTCCAAAAACAGGACCATTTTAAGTATTTGATGAGAGATGAGGGTAAAACAAATGAGAACTGTAGGCATCTATTTGTTTAACAAGGTGGAACTTCTGGATTTTGCGGGCCCTTATGAGGTCTTTTCAACGACTTCAGAATTAAACGACCATAAGACATTCAAAGTGTTCACCATTTCTGAAGATGGAGGAGCTATAAAGTCAGTGAACGGGCTTATCGTTATACCTGACTACAGCTTTGACAACCATCCAAAGATAGACATACTCATCGTCCCCGGTGGAGAGGGAACAAAGGCCGAAATAAAGAAGAAGAAAGTCATGGAATGGGTCAACAAGACGCAGGAATCCGCAGAAATAATGGCCACGATATGTTCAGGTGCAAGGATACCGGCCGTCCTTGGGCTCCTTGACGGACTTGAAGCCACAACCCACCACCTTGTGATCGAAGACGTAAAGAAACTTGCCCCTAAAGTTACCATCGATCATACAAAACGCTTTGTCGACAACGGAAAGATCATGACCTCGGGAGGGATCTCCGCAGGGATAGACCTCTCCCTCCACATAGTGAAAAAACTCTACGGAGAAGAGACCGCCCGAAAAACAATGAAATACATGGAATATGGGGAAGAAGCAGCCAAAATACATTAGCTAAGTTATAAAGGCGGTCAAACGATAGTCAAACTGTTGTCAAACAATGGTCAAACGGTCGTTTTCATAAATGCAGGGGGGCGGCTGAGCAGTGGGATAGCAACGCTGTTACAAATCAATTGGGAGTCAATGGTTAGGGCCTAAAGACCCACCCTTTCGTCGTCCTCGAGTGAATCTATCGGGGAGCGGCTCTGAACTTAGGCTTTTATAATAGGCAGTCAAAACAAAAGACCCCATCCCCGATAGGAACGTACGAGGACGACGGAGAAGAACGTAGAGTACAGCCTTAGGTTCTAACAACCGACTCCCCAACCGATTCGCAATAGATACGCAATCGACTCCCGCGGTAAGCCGCATGCCCCTGCCTTCACAATTGCTTGCCAACGCTTGCCTATCGCTTGCCTGCATTTACAACTGCTTCCCGGCGATGAAATCGCCACTTCGCGCGGCTGCCTCATGCCGCACTTCACCATTGTACTTGTCATACGTCGAAGTGAAGGATTTTGAGTGTTGCTAAGTCAGCACCACGAGATGCCCCAATTACACCAGCTTAGCGGGTGCCTTGAGTGTGCCCAATATAGCCACTGAAACTGCCAGAACTGCTGCGGAGACTATGAAGGGCACAGAGAAGGACCCGGTCATGGCTTGGAGTTTGCCTCCAAAGAAAGGACCGCAG
>JAAZCN010000327.1 GCA_012513245.1 Synergistaceae bacterium
GAGCATGCACCCTGTACCGCTGACTTTTGACATCATTGGATGTCCATTTTTGATTAAATACAAATCTTTTTCTCCTGCAACTATATCTTTTGGTCCGGTGACAGTTATCACAGCCCCTGTCTTTTTCCTGAGCTTCAGGATCAAAGAGAAGACGTCTGCAGACAGATCCCCATCCATAAGTCCTGGATCGGACGCATCAACTCCCCGTGTATTTGATTTTCCTCCTGCTATTGCGGTTATTTCAGAAATATTTCCCCTGATAACAGCAAAATTTATTTCCCTGATCAGGTCCATTGCCGTTGTAGTACGCAGTGTGGAGGCGCCCGCCCCAACAGGGTCGAGGATCACCGGTCGCCCAAGTTCGTTCGCCTTCCTTCCTGCTTTGAACATCGATGGGATCGTCCTGCTGTTTAGCGTACCTATGTTTATAACAAGAGACGAAGCGATCGAAGCTATCTCTTCGACCTCGCGCTCGTCATCCGCCATCACCGGAGACGCTCCGCAGGCAAGCAGGACATTGGCACAGTCGTTTACCGTTACGTAGTTAGTTATGCAGTGTACAAGAGGACAGCTCCTCCTGACTTCATGAAAATTTTCAGCAAACATATTTATACTCCCCCCTGGTTTCCACTTCTTGAAATAAGCTCTCTTGCTTTGCCTGCAGCAGTGGCAAGTACTATTACTGCGGTCATTACCGGCAGTGTGCTACCAAAAACTGTCTCCATTGCCATGAACCCTCTGTAGATAACAAATCCAGCCATCCAAAGAATAAAGTTGAAAATGTTCAGGCTCTCGCTGAAGTGGTCCTTTTTCAGAATGAAGAAATCAGTTATGAGTATGGATATCATTGGTGCAAAAACGGACCCTATCAGGAAAAGAAAGTTTTCATACTGTTCTATCGGAGTAAATACAGCAAGAGCTGTCCCTGCTATACAGGCTATAACTGCAGTGGTGCTGCTGCTGACCCTGTCCGTTATGCTGCTGAAGCTTACACCCGCTGAATACACATCAAGAAAGGTCGTGGTCACTGTAGAGATCACAATAATGAAAACAGCAGCCAAACCAAGACCGGCACTCAGCATGATCTTGGCGATATCGCTCTCTCCGGTGAAAATAGAAGCTCCCAGCCCTATCACGTACATCCATGTGCTGCCAACGAAATATACCAGCACACTGACCAGGGCTGCTTTGCGCGGATTTGAAGAATTATGTGTATAGTCTGATATGAGGGGCAGCCATGAAAGCGGCATCGCTGCGGAAAGTTCTACCGCGCTGCCAAAACTCATACTTCCCAATGTTCCGCCTGCAGGGTCCCCCCTGAATACTACGAAACTTAGAAGCACGGTCAGAAAAAAAAGTGCTGCCATGGTGAAAGTGTTTATCTTTCCAAGGTTTTTTATTCCTATCTTTATCCAGACTATTATCAGAATACCAATCACTACGCACCAGAGAGGCGAATTGTATATCCCTGTGTACTTTTCTGCTATGACTGCTACTGCCCGGCCACCGCCTATTATCATCACCGCTGTCCAGCCAACCAACTGTGTCACATTGAGTACAGAAAAAAAGATCGAGCCCTTTTGTCCGAAAGAATTTTTTACAGTCTCCATCGCACTTTTGCCAGTCTCTGCTCCTATCCGGCCTGCAAGATAGAGAGGTATGCAGCCAATGATATGACCTATGACTAC
>JAAZCN010000328.1 GCA_012513245.1 Synergistaceae bacterium
AGGAGACGACATACACAAGCCCATATCAGTCCTGTCGGGAGGAGAAAAATCGAGGGTCGGTCTGCTGAAAATGCTCCTCTCGGAATCAAACCTCCTGATCCTTGACGAACCTACCAACCACCTCGACTATGCCACAAAGGAGCTATTTCAGAAAGCGCTCCTTGAGTACGGCGGGACGATAATCATCGTCTCTCACGACCGCGCGTTCCTGGATGATCTCGTGGAAAGAGTTATTGAGATCAGGGACGGCCGGCTGTACGACTACCCGGGAAACTATTCCTGGTTCATAGAGAAAAGGAATGTGCAGACAACTGCTGAGATCGACAACGGAGAAAATGAAAAAAGCGATCAGTCTCAGGCAGAGAGATCAAAAGAACAAAAAAGGAGCGAGGCGGAGGAACGCAACAGGATCTACCGTGAAAAGAGGTCCATTGAAGACAGGCTTTCGCCTATCGAGAAAAAAATAGAAAAAGATGAAAAGCGCAAAGAGGAGATATCTGGTCTTTTGTGCGACCCCGGGGTCCTTGATGACTCGACTAAAGTACAGTCGCTGATGATAGAGCTGAAAGATACCGAGAAGCGCCTCGAAGAGAACTATCCTCTCTGGGAGGAACTCGCAGCAAAAATTGAATCGATAAAATAACCGGCACAAGACGGGAGGCTCATCTAAATGCTTTATGACAGGATAGAAAGTTTCATCAGTTACGCTCCGAAAATAATGCCGGGATCAATTCTCCTCTTCCCCTTTCTTGAGGCTGTCGGATCCGGGTCGTTCGAAGAGATAAAGAATATGGACCCCGGAGCCCTTGACCTCAGGTTCGGAGATTATGAGACAAGGAGTGCAGAGGAAGTACCCTTTGAGTCACACCGGACATTCTGGGATCTGCAGATAGTAATGGAGGGTGAAGAGCTGGTGGGATATTCTCCGTTGGAGACCCTACGGGAAACATCCAAATACGATCCCGACAATGATATTTCATTCTACTCCGGCAACGGTCAGATGTTCAGGCTTGAAAAAGGAATGATGATGCTTCTGTCACCCTTTGACGGACACCAGCCAGGAGTAATGACGGGCAAAGCACCTTCCCGGGTCCGCAAGATCGTAGTAAAACTTCCATGGTAAATAAAGGAGCGGGAACCCGGGTTCCCGCTCCTTTTGTTTTTTCTGTGTGTCGGTGAATAAATTTTATATAGACAGACGATCAAGATCTCGTGAATGGCTAAATATATGCCGGACCTATTTCCCTGCAAGGCCAAGCTGCATTACGGCAAGCGCAGCACCCGGCTTCACATCAAGCCTGCATAAAATTGCGGCTCTTTCTATCGCAGCTATCCCCGAGACGAGCATGTGCTTGTCAAGATTTCCCATGTGCCCCATCCTGAACCCTTTTCCGGCATATTCTCCGAGGCATCCTGCCAGAAGCGCCCCCTCATCAGCACAGGCAGCACGGAAAGAAACGTCGTCTACCGGCATATTTTCGGGATAGAGGAAGATCGAAAGAGTGGCGGAGCGATATTCCTTTTCAGCAAGAGTCCTGAAACCAATCGCAGCCATTGCTTCAACAACAAGACCGGCATGCGCACGGTGACGACGGTATCTTTCTTCGAGGCCTTCCTCCACCATTATCCTCACAGATTCCCTGAGCGCTGATATGTTGTTGACCGCCGGTGTGCCCCAATATTTCTTGGTATCCGTCATAACCGGGATCCAGCGTGCGTAATCTATGTAGGACTCCCTGATCGACCCCATCTCTTCGCGCTTTTTAAGCGCTCTCTTCCCGGCCCAGACTATCGCCATTCCGGGAACAGAGCAAAATGCCTTCTGGGTGCAGGTAAAATAGACATCAATACCCCACGCCATGTCAACTTCAACGCCTCCGCCGCCTGCCACTCCATCGACTACAAAAAGCACCTCAGGGTGTTTTTCCTTCATCATCTTAGCCATTTTTTCAAGAGGAAGCTCCACACCTGTCGATGTTTCAACATGTGTCACAACTGCCACAGTATAGCCTCCTTTTGAGAGTTCTCTGTCAACTTCCTCAGGCGTTACCGATCTTCCCCACGCTGCTTCCATGGCCGTTATTTTTAAACCCCTGTTTTTGCAGATAGAGATGTAACGGTCTCCGAAATGTCCGTTTGAACAGACCAGCACCTTGTCCTTCTCTCCGGCAATGTTTGCAATGGCCATTTCCATGCCCATAGTTCCTGAACCGGCCACCAGGAATGCTATCCCGTCGCAGTTCATTATCGATCTCAGTTCAGAGAGAAGGCTTTGAAATTCGGCGACGAAATCCGGATCCGTGTGTGCCTTGACTTCGCTCCCCAGTTTCTGGAGCACGCTTGGCGAAACGGGTACGGGACCCGGGATCATAACAAGTTTTTTTGTGGGAATCATAATTTGACCTCCAGTCATATTTCGGGTTTTTATTGGATATTCATCAAACATCAAATATATTATATGATATGGATCCCTTTCCTGCCTTCAAATACATCTCTACTGGCTGAACAAAAAATATGAACTCTCTCTTCTATCTGCTAAAATACTTTTGCTGTAAAGAAAACAGAGGAGACATCAGAGAAAATGAAACTCAAAAGTGAAGAATTTAAGGGAGGGCTCCTGGTCGTCACAGCGGGAATGTTCTGGGGCATGACAGGAACGATCCAGGGACTTGCACCTGAAAATGCCACAGCTCTGACGATAGGTTCAGCTAGAGTCTTCGGTGCCGGACTTCTTTTATTTATATGGACCCTTTTTCGCCGCAAAAGGATACTGGACGGGGAAAAATGGAACTGGACCGGCATAATCATTGCCGCCTTCGGCCTGACAGCATACCAATTTGCCTTCTTTTCTGCAGTAAGGCTTACCGGAGTTGCGATCGGCACTATGATCGCTATCGGATCTGCCCCTGTCCTTGCGGGAGTACTGGGCAGGTTCTTTTTCAAAGAATGTCTCTCTCCCAGATGGTTCATTTCGACCCTGCTTGCCATAACGGGGTGTTTTCTGCTTGTGACAGCCGGCAACAGCGACTTCAGCTCGGTGAGTATCCCCGGAGCTATACTCGCTTTCGCAGCAGCTCTCTCTTACGCGATGGAAGGTGCGGGACTGAGAATAATAGGAAATAAGGACCCTTTTAAAACGGTCTCCCTGGTATGCATGCTAAGCGCGGTCATGGCCCTGCCGTGGCTGATAACAGGTGATATTTCATGGATCTTCGAACTCAGAGGCATGATCTGCGTCATAATTCTCTCTGTCTTTACGACGATACTGCCCCTCTCTCTCTTCACAAAGGGTATAGAGAAGATAACCCTTGGAAAGGCATACACTCTCTCCCTCTCGGAACCTATGACCGCCTGGCTGCTCTCTACGCTGCTGCTTGGTGAACGGCTCTCCCTGATAGGATCTGCAGGTGTATTGATCCTTTTCAGCGGGATAGTTACTCTCGCGTGCGATAACAGTAAATAAAATAACATTATTATTCAAGTATTTACTGTCAGGACATACCTACCTTGATGTGTTTTATAATCTTTATGTGTTTTTTAGTTTATTTTTTTTTGATATGTTAGAAACTTGCTTGACTTATGCGACCTCTCGGTTATTATATTCGTTGCGCAAAGAGTCTCTGTTTGGGTGAATATTCAGAAACTTTTCACTCTTACAGTCCCCTAAATGCGAGGAGGTAATCATGCGAAAGATATGGAAAATGCGGAAGATTTTTATTCCGCAGGCTGCTGCACTGCTGCTGGTCTTAACAACAGTAGTACTTTCTCCCAATATGGGAGTTTGCAGTGTACCGGCCCAAAAAACGCTAAGCAACACCACAGCTGAAGGCGCTATCATCATTACCACATATGAAACAAAAGATGACGAAGGCAAGCTCGTAGTAAAAACTACATCTTCAGTAAAAAAGAAAGAAATCGTCCATACCCGCGCCACTTCAGGCAAAGATATCAACGCAAGCAGATCTCTTGAAGGACTTGACGTCTCAGTAGTTGAGGCACTGAGGAAGATGGACCTTACTCCGGAGCATATCGACAAATGGGTAGGCAGCCATCCTAACTCGACCCTGAGTGGGCTGAACAAAATGCCTGCGAATAAACAGCGTAAGGTAGCAAACATTGCTACCTTCATAAGGTCTATCAACAAAAATATCTCTCCACAGATAGCTTGGAGAGAAGCCTCTGCTCTTGTTTACTACAGCGCTAAATACAACGTTCCGACAGACCTGTCAGTAGGCATAGCAAAGACAGAGAGCCTGTTCAACCCGAGCGCAATGAGTCATAAAGGCGCTCTGGGGGTAATGCAGGTCATGTGGAAAGTTCACCACGGAATGCTTAGTGCGAAGGGCATAGCAACTACAAAAGATCATATGTTCGATCCTGAGCGCGGTGTAGAGGCAGGAGTGCTCTTGCTTTCCCGCTACATAGGCGCATACGGCACAGTCCAGAAAGCTCTGAACAGATACTA
>JAAZCN010000329.1 GCA_012513245.1 Synergistaceae bacterium
GCCAAGAATATAGACATTGTCCGGCACTCCAAAATTTTGTCCTGAATAAGGCAGTGTAGCACGCAACTCTTCGCTTGCATTGATACGTTTCGATGGTTCTATTAATGTTATCAGTTCCCCAAAGATTTTTGAAATGTTCCCCCTGTTGATTTCGTCAATAATAAAGACTCGGTTCGGGATCTTAAATCCCTGGCCGAACAGGTCCGGACTATGTTTCTTAACTATCTGCAATGCATCGGAGACAGAGATGGATAATTTATATACCGTTGAAGGGATCATATTTTTTCCGGCGTTCAGATCAACAATGTCTTCATTGATCCCTTTAAGAAGCCAATTTACCTTACGCACCCTTTTGTAGTCTTCATATTCATCGTGCCACTCAGGTTCACCTGTTATTACACCTATGGCATCTATCGTGTTTTTTGAATAACAAGACATAACGATATCCCCTATTTGCATCTTGTTATAGAAAGCGTTCAGAACGAACTTGCCGTTATATAAGCTGTAATCAGTAGTTTCAGATAAGATTTTGCCATAGTCATCCCATCCAATGCGTATATGCCCCTTCTCCATACACTCACTTCGAGTAAAATTTTCACCGGTACCTTCCAGCGAAACCTTCCATACAGTCGGGTTTTTGCCTAAACCTAAATCGGAGCTTGTTCCGTTCCTTACAGGGGTTCCGGCCTTATCACAAAACGCTTTAAAGATACCATCATGTACTTCGTATTCAATCTCACTTGTCGATTCGCTCTTATCTTCAGACAAGACAACTGGCCTTATCCCCTCAATAAATTCTTCGTAGCTGAAAGACTGGTGGAAAGTTGTAAAGGCGATCAAACCATCATCTTTGTATTTCAGGTACCGCTTGAATACCGCCTCATAACCCTCAGCTTTAACTTCTTCAATCTGTTTTTCCTCAATGATCGCTACCGCATATTGGATAGAACTGTAGGTTTTTCCTGTTCCGGGGGGCCCATATAGGATCGTATTTTTACACACATCAATCATTTGAGTTTTATTCTCCTTATTGGTTGACTTCGGTTCATCTAATGTAGGTATACGTTCATAAGTACCGTCAATAATGCTCTCGATGACATATTCTTCTTCTTTCTTAACAGGAAAGTTGGTTCCTTGATGGTATATGAGTATGCTAAGTTTTTTTGTACGCTCGTCATTCTTTAAAACGTTGCGAGATATTATTTTATCTGTGAGCTTGTGTTCGATTTCGATGTCAACAACTAAGTGTTGCTCAGTTTTCTTCTCAGGATCAATGTTGTAAGGGTCGTTTAGGTCGGGGTCTCTCATTTCAGGGTTACATAAAATTGTTCCCGAAGCAATGATTCCGCCATCAGTACCGGAAAGCCAAATATAGGCTTTGTGGCTCTTTTTTATTTGTTTCGTGTACTGATTTACGGACCATGTTAATTTATCAAGATCTTCAACTGCACCAATGGCATTGTATTTTTCCGGTACTGCTTGAAATATCCATGTATGCGTTTCCTCAGGTTCCCCTGTGCTTGAAAATTGGTCTTCAGAAATTTTTTTGCTCCAGTCGGTTGCGAGCGTTGGATGCTCTAAGTCAAGAAAAGTCTTTAAAAAACGCAAGTCGCGAAAATACCCTTTTGCTCGTGTCTTGGGATCGCCCGATCTATTTGTGTTTTTCAAAAACTTTTCAATCCTATCACCAGCATTGAGCATTGATTCTTCACTGACAAGACTTGCCCAAAAATCAACACCTACGTTGTTATTCAAAGCAAAGAAGGCGTCAGATACGTGGGTACTAACGGTAATATCTGACCATTGAGGATTATTTTCACGCAAATACTTTTCGAACTGATTGCGAAGGTCTTTGAGTTGTTTTTTTGAATAATTTGAACTCACATTTGTACCTCCTTATAGCGCTCCCATAAAATAAGACATGAAAAGGGGCTGCAAAACGATACCCTTCAGGATCATGCTGCGACCAGGATCCAGGTCCTGGTTTTGACCTCGGTTTTCCTCCGTCATCCCCAAATGTTTAAATCGGGGATCCAGCGTCTCTGAATTTAGACTATGAGCTGATTCTCGAGGTCTGAGCAAAAGCCACTGGATTCCCGATGGAGGCATTCGGGAACGACGATGATTTTGAATTCTCCGCAGCCAGAGGCTGCAATTTCCCCGCCCTTACGATCGGCGTTTTTCGCGGTCCTCGTCGATACGGCCTTTCCATTCTTTTGATATTGCCCGGCGTGCCCGGAGATCGCTTACGACTTCGCTGATTACATCATAGTTCAGCCTGGTTCCCTCGCTGTCAGCGTTATAATCAGCGGCCATATCCCTGCTGATGCCAAAACTTTCAGCGGTTTCAGCCGAGTCAATGTTAGCACCTAGAAAAATAAATTCCCATCCGTATTTCACCTTCTGGTGCGTTATCATGTCTCTTATTTTTTCGTGTGAAAATTCCCTGCTTGCGTTTTCCATCCCGTCTGTGGTGATGACGAACATTACTTTCTCAGCTCTCTGGTCCTCCGAAGTATGTTTCTGTACGCGGCCGATCTTGTTGATAGTCTTGCCAACAGCGTCAAGTAAGGCTGTGGATCCTCTGACAAAATAATCCATTTCGGTTATCGGTTCGACTCCCCTGATGTTGATACGGTCGTGGAGCAATTCGTATTTGTCGTCAAAAAGTACTGTGGTTATGACAGCCTCTCCCTGCTCCTTTTTCTGCTTTTCAAGCATCGCGTTGTATCCGCCGATAGTGTCGCTTTCAAGTCCGCTCATGGATCCGCTTCTGTCAATAATAAATACGAGTTCTGTAAGGTCCTTCTTCATGGTATTACCTCCCCGTCAGATTTTGTAACTGAATGGTAACACCCCGAAAAAGTGAAATGGTCGCCCCGCAGGCGACAAATTTCGCCTGTAAAAAAGGTCAGGCTCCTATAAGATTTTGTTCAAACGCAAAGAGTGCTTCGTTTATCTCAAAGATGTCGTAGTTATCATGTTCAATGAAATATTGGATGATCATGTCAAAGAGACAGCTTCTTGAAAGAGCGAATCCGGCCCTCCCAAGAAGATCACGCGATTCGTCCAGATTCAGCTCCAGCGCAACAGCGAACGCCACCGCAGTCTGCTTTGAAGGCTTGTAATAAATGTCATTCCTTATCTTTGAAAAAAGCTTTCTGTCAATATTGGCTTTTTTGTATGTTTCGGAGTCCTTCAAGCCCTTTTCGTCAATGAGACGCAGCAACATCTGTGAAAAAGTATCGTCCAGGTTTCTGACAACATCATCGAGACTTCTTTCACGCTTGAATACGGCGGTATTTGCGCATTCGCAGACTAAATTTCCCCTGAACCTGTCCCTTCTGAAGTCGGGTACTCGCTCTTCAATGTAATTGTCGTCTATGTATTGTTTGATCGATGAGAACAGCTTTTCTGACAGCATGAAGGATGCGCTGTCGTAAACGACAAGATAGACCGTCATGTCGTTTTTAAGAAGGAACTCCCCTATTGCCGAGATCGCGGCCGACAATGCCTTATCTCGGGGATATCCGAAAGTGCCGGAAGATATCAGTGGAAAGGCTACGCTTTCAAGCTTATGCTTCTTTGCCATTTCAAGGGAGTTTTTATAACAGTCCGCAAGCACTTTTTCTTCCCCGCTCGATCCGTTATGCCAGACGGGGCCGACTGTGTGGATCACGTATTTGGCAGGCAGATCGTAACCTTTGGTTATCTTCGCTTCGCCGGCCTTGCAGCCGCCAAGATTTCTGCACTCC
>JAAZCN010000048.1 GCA_012513245.1 Synergistaceae bacterium
AAGGATATATAAGAAATAGTTTTTCTTTTCCCTTCAGACTATCCAGAGCTTTTTGGAGCGGCTCAGCCATAAGCAACATTCCGCCGCTTCCATAAGAATAATCATCGATCTGCCTGTAGCTGCCTTCCGCGAAGTCCCTTATGTTCAAGACTTCGACCTCAAGCCTGCCCTTTGCTATCGCGCGTCCGAGGATACTTGCGTCCAGATAGCTTTTTATAAGATCCGGGAAGGCTGTAAGTATGGTTATTTTCATATCAGTCCCAGAGACCCTCCGGTATAGTTACTAACATTACACCTTCCTGTATGTCGACTTTGTTGATAGTCGACGCTAGCGAAGGGATAGGTCTGATCTGCCCCTCTTCTGTCTTTATCAGGTAGACATCGTTGCTTCCTGTCTGAAGTACCTCCTGAAGGAGCCCAAGCTCAGCTCCTGTTGCATTGTCGATAACTTTCAGACCTACGATATCGTCGATCCAGTATTCATCATCGGAAAGCTCAACACGTTCCTCTTTTGACACTGTGACAAAACTTCCCTTGAAAGATTCCGCGAGGGTCCTGTCTGATACATTTTCGATCTGGAGAAAAAATGTATCTTTCCCTTCGTAGGGTAGTAATTTTGTGACATTTACAATCTGACTTGGATCGCCGGGTTTTTCCAGGGTAAGTTTTTTCATGTTGAAAAAACGCTCAGGAAAATCGGTAAGAGGGAAAAGGAGCATTGTTCCGTTGACTCCATGCACACCAACTATTTTCCCGATAGTGACCCTTTCTTCCGACGAAACCTCAATCTTCTTCGACATCCACATCGACCTTTTCACCGGATTTGACCGACGCGGCTTTAGCTACGTGGCGTATGGCATTAATAGTGGAGCCTTTTTTACCTATAACTCTGCCTATGTCTTCCCCGGCCACTTTTATTGTCAAAAGGATAGCTCCGGAGTCGCTCCGATCTTCTGAGATCTTGACTTCATCAGGTTTTGTAACAAGCCTGCGAACTATCAGATCTACCAGTTCAATGTAATCAGGCATAACTATCGACCGCCTTATTCTGCTGCCGGAGCATCAAAAACTCCAGCTTTTTTGAGCAGTATTTTAGCTGTATCTGAAGGGGAAGCCCCGTTCTTTAGCCAAAATGCTGCACGTTCAACGTCCACTTTTACCTCTGCAGGATCTGTGAGAGGATTGTAGGTCCCAATTATCTCTATGAAGCGGCCGTCTCTTGGAGAATGAGAATCGGCTACCACAAGGCGATAAAAAGGAGCCTTCTTTTTCCCGTGACGGGAAAGACGGATACGGACTGACATTTGCGCAAACACCTCCTGTTTTTAGGGTTCCTCGGTAATTTAATTTTCACAGGTTATCTATATATAGGCGAAAATCAAATTACGGAAGAACCCGATGTTATCTTTTTGAAATCGGAAACCCGACGAAAAAGCTTGATACTTATTATGTGGCACGGAACGTGCCACGTGAAACAGTTGTAAATGCAGTCAAACTATAGTCAAACAATTGTCAAACGTTGCCAAACAGTTGTTAGAATCGAAAAGACCTAAATCCTGTCATCCCCGTATGTAGTTGAGCGGGGATCTATCGGCTTTGGTTTAAGAGCTTTAAACTCTGTCATAGTACAAGTTCAGAGCCGCTGGATCCCCGATTTAAGCGCTCGGGGACGACGGGATTTTTGGTTCTTTTAAGGTCCTACAACCGCTTAGCAACTGCTCAGCTACCGCTCAGCCATGTCTTAAAACAACATCTGCTACTTAAAGAAACCCCTCCGGCTTCCGCCGCCGAAATTCTTCATTCCGCCCATGCCCGGAGGCATCTTGAAGCCTTTTCCTCCGCCGGACATTTTGCCGATGCCCTTCATCATGGTCTTCATCTGTTCGTACTGAGCAAGCACCTGATTCACCATCTGCACAGTGGTTCCAGACCCTACGGCTATCCTTTTGCGGCGGCTGCCCTTAATTATTTCCGGGCTGCGTCTCTCTTTGAGAGTCATTGAGAGGATAATAGCCTCTGTCTGTTTCATTCTTTTGGGATCGACATTCGCATCTTTGAGAGCTTTGCTGCCTCCAGGGATCGGAAGCATCTCCAATACTTTCTCGAGCGGCCCCATCTTTTGGATCTGCTGAAGCTGAATGAGCATGTCTTCAAGAGTGAACCTGTTCTTTTTCAGGCTTTCCGTCATTCTGTTTATGTCTGCTTCTGATGTTGCAGACTGGACCTTTTCGAGCAATCCCTCGATGTCTCCCATTCCGATAATTCGCTGTGCCATGCGTTTGGCATCGAAGACTTCGAGATCTTCCGTCTTTTCACCACAGCCTGCAAGTTTTATCGGAACGCCTGTACTCGCCCTTACTGCCAGCGACGGACCGCCTCTGGCATCTCCATCAAGCTTTGTGAGTACTACTCCGGTCAGGCCAAGGCGTTTATGGAAGGTATCTGCTACGTTGACTGCTTCCTGTCCTGTCATGGAATCGACTACAAGCAATATTTCCGTAGGAGGAACTGCTGCCTTCATTGTTTCAAGTTCAACCATCAGGTCGTCGTTCATCTGGAGACGTCCTGCAGTGTCAAGGATTATCATGTCGCAAAGGTGGTCCTCTGCGTATTTGCGGGATTTTGATGCAACCTTTACAGGATCAGTCTCTCCGGTTTCAGGTCCCCAAAAATGGATATTTGATTTTTCGGCAAGTACTCTGAGCTGCTCGACAGCCGCCGGTCTGCGAAGGTCGCAGGCCACAACAAGCGGCTTATGGTTTTTCGCCATCTTCTTTGCGATCTTTACAGCTGTAGTCGTTTTTCCTGATCCCTGAAGGCCCACCAGCATATAAATAGTTGGAGGCTTGGGCGATATCGTCAGAGGTACAGGTACCTCGCCCATTATCTTGACCAGCTCTTCATATACTATTGTGAATATAAGCTGCGCCGGGGTGACAGAGTCGAGAACTGTTCTTCCTGTCGCGCGTACTTTGATAGCCTCTACTACGTCTTTTACTACCTTGTAGTTTACGTCAGCCTCAAGTAGGGCACGGCGTACTTCCCGCAGCGCTTCGTTTATGTCTTCAGGAGTAAGCTTTCCTTTTCCTCTAAGACCGGCAAAGATATTTTCAAATCGTTCTTTTAATGAGTCGAACATTTATTTTCCCCTTATGCTTCCAACAATTTTTTCATTTCTTTGTAGAAGTCTTCCGGTAACCGCTCTTTATATTGTTCAATAAAACTCTTGATATTCTCATGTATGCTCTCTTTTTCTAAAAGACCCAGAGCTTTCTCTGCGTTTTCCATATTTTCCTTGGCCCTTGTTATAAGGTCGTGTACTCCCTGTCTGGAGACCTTCAGTGATTCAGCCGCTTCGGAGAGAGAGAGGTCCTGCATTAGCACCATTTCGCAGGCAAGTCGCTGTTTTTCTGTTATCAGCGGTCCGTAGACATCAAGCAGAAGTCCGTATCTTATACGCCTACCAAGCGAATCAGTATCCGGCAAAACATCCCTCCTGTTCTCTTGAACCAGTGAATTATACTCAGCACGCGCGTCTCTGTCAAGTAATTACACTTGACAGAGACGCGCGTATGGCACAGCAATAAAAAAGAGCCCTGAAGGGCTCTTTTTATCAGCGCAGTTTGATTAGTTGGTCATCTTTATCTGCGAGTATTTTTCAGGAACTTCTACCGAGGCAGCGTTCATAAATCCTTTGCCAAAGATGTAGGTATCCTGATAGACAAGCAGATGGTTCTTTCTTGTTACGCCGGTACCGAGGTCGGTGTAGAAGTTGCCGTTCCATGCAGCACCCGGTGTGTACTCGCCGTAGCAAGCCATTAGGTCATCTTTGCTGTCAAGTTTCGCTGTTCCTTCGACGATCCTCTTGCCGAACTCTGCAAGGGCAACGCTGTTGGTGTAGCCGTAAGAGAAGGCCCATGTTCCCATGCGGCCCGCTGCGCCTGCGTCGGCAACTGCCTCTTCGACCTTCTTGAGGATGACGGGCCAGTTTCCTGCTTCTGCTGCAAGGTCGATGCCGAATGCTCCCGGATAACCCATAAGGGGTGACGGAAGGTCAGCTTCAATAAAGAATCCACCGTGTTTGGCAAGCTGCTTTAGAAGCGGTTCGGTGTGTGCGTCGTTTGTGCAGAAGAACGCAGTGTTTTTCCCATATTTGTTTACCCATGCAGGGGTCTTTTCAAGTATGAACTGCTGAGCACCTGCAACGCCTACGTCGCTGGTTGGGTCGGGAGCGGTTTCAAATACAAACTTAAGACCCATATCGTTGCACGCCTGCTCCATGATGAGACGGCGTCTTCCGAGTGTTTCGTAGCTCATATGACGGGGGAAGGAGATATGGACAAAAGTGTCGCATCCGAGTTCTTTTGCGGTGTGAATAATAAGATAGCCGCGGGAAACGAAGTCTGCGTTGATCGTAAGGTCTGCGACCGATGCGATAACGTTCGGGTCTTCGTGTGCTTCACCTGCGAAGCAGAGGATGTCAGGGCGTTTTTCCTTGATGCGGCGGAACCCTTCTGCAGTGCCGGGTATAGCCTGATTTACTACTACAACCTTCATATCCGGGTCATCAGCAAGTCCTGCTATCTGCGCAATGGTCGTTTCCATTTCGGACATAAAGTTGTCGGGGTAGGTAAGATGTTTGATCATTCCGCCTGTTGAAACGTCACCGTACTTCTGGATCGCAAGCTCGGCTCCGCGAAGGTCATCTTCGCTCTGAGAGACAGTACCTGTTACGATACCAATGTGGAAGGCTGCCTTTTCAGGTGCTTTAGCCTCTTCCTGTGCCTGTTCTGCCGGCTTGTTCGATGACTGGTAAATAAAGAAGCCCAGTACCAGCACAGCAATTGCGCCGATGATCATCATTGTTTTCTTTGACATGAACTCATCCTCCTTGTAATTGATGAATATAAAAAAGTGTTTTTTTGTGTGGCGTTAAAAATGTTAAGCGTTTTAGTCTCAGAGCTTGTTGAACTCTACAAACTAAATTCTATAATCAGTTCACATCTCTGTCAATTGATTATCTCTTTAGCTGATTATTCTTCTTCGGGATCATAGAGACAATATAGTGATTGAGTTCCAGCCTCCCCCAGTCCCCCTTCCGATATTTCTTCATAAAGCTCCCTTGTCAGTGAGAGGGCCGGCAGGTCAAGCTCGATCTCATCCGCTGATTCTTCCGCCAGTTTCATATCTTTGATGTAGTGTTTTACAAAAAAACCGGGATCGAAATCTCCGTTTAATATTCTGGGTCCGTAATTTGTAAGGCTCCAGCTCCCGGCGGCTCCTCCAGATATTGCTTCAAGTACCTCTTTCCGGTCAAGACCGCATCCCTTTGCGAAAGCCAGCCCTTCACACATGCCTGTCATCGTTCCGGCCAGAGCGATCTGGTTCACCAGCTTTGTGTACTGTCCGCATCCGGCCTTGCCCATGTGCCTGATATTAGTTCCCATGAGTTTGAAATATGGAAGTGCGAGTTCGAAGTCCTCTTTCTCGCCGCCGACCAGGATCGTAAGCCTTGCTTCTTTTGCCCCTCTGTCGCCCCCTGTTACAGGGGCATCAAGGACAGAGATCCCGCGAGATTTTCCCGCCTCCCATATCATGCCTGCCAGTTTGGGACTTGATGTGGTCATATCTACCAGCAGAGAGCCTTTTTTTGCCGACTCTATAAGACCATTTTTGCCCAGATAGATCTCTTCTACATCCTTGGGGTAGCCGACTATGGTGAATATAATGCTGCATTTGGATGCCAGATCTGCCGGCGAATCTTCCCAGACTGCTCCCTTTTGGATAAGTTTTTCGGCTTTGCTCCTCGTTCTGTTGTATACGTGGACCTCATTCCCTGCTGCCATAAGATGTCCCGCCATACCGGAACCCATTAC
>JAAZCN010000330.1 GCA_012513245.1 Synergistaceae bacterium
GCATATTTTGAACAGTAAAGGCTTCTTCTAGACATGAGGGCGGTAATTTCCGTCATCCCAATTCCGAAGAGCTGGTGTCTGTATATGTGCTCAAGTCTTTGATTAAGGTCAGGGACGGTCTGTTCAAGGCCCTCAATAAGGCGTTTTGCAATTTCCCGAAGAAATACCCCGGTTTTACAGGCAGGATCAAGGAAAGTAGCATTGGGATCCCGGAACAGCTTCTTAGGCAGCATGTCCAGCATGTCGTTGACAATTTTTGGGGGAGTGAATACTTCATCGCTGCTCAGGTTCGCAAGGCATGAAAGGACATCGGGGTTGAAAGAGCTTTCCTTACTGGTCGTCGGCATATTGTACCCTCCTATAATCCGTCAGGGGATATTCCCTTATTGGCGGCGGTAAAAAAGCCTTTATCTCCGGGTCGTAGACCCTGTTCACTGCAGTAATGCGAGACTGGCGGTCACTGCTTTCCATTAGTCCGCTCAGTTCGAAATCCCTTCTTTTTATCATGTTGTCCTTGACCATTGCCCACTCCGAAAAGACTATAGGTTCTTTTTTGGCATCAAGCAAAGTGAGAGCATCGCCGCAGAGGATATTACGGGAAAGGATGAACCTGACAGCCATTCGGCATTCCTCATCTGTCTCTTTGCCGCAACAGCAGCTGTACTCAGACTCAAATATGTCAAAAAGACGCCTGCGACACTCATCCACGTTGTCTTCTAATAATTCCACGCCGTAAATGCTCGACACAGCGATCACAGCATACTTTTCGTACTCAGAGGGTGATTTTGAATATCTTTTCCTTACAACCGTCAGTTTTCGCCTAAGTATTTCAGCCAGGAAATTACCGTCTCCGCAGGCAGGTTCAAGGAATCTACTGTCTATACGTTCAGTTTCGGCCTTGACGAGATCGAGCATGGCATTAACTTCGCGCTCTCCTGTGAATACCTCGCCATGGTCACTAACACGCTTTTTGGATTTGACTTTCGATCCCTTCAAACACGCTAGTCCCCTTTCAAAGTAAATCAGAAAAACAAGCACTGTTCACAATTTTAACATAACGTTAGTAATATAGTTTAAATTGTAAAAATATTTTATCAATACGAAAGTATATCTGTTGTAGACATACAAGGGACCTGACAGCATAGAATCTGCTGTGAAATTTGCTTTATATTTTTTGTTTACTTATTTCTTCATAGATATATTCCATATGGACTCATGAATGCAAATAGCATCCATAACATTAAATGTCCGCATATATAAGGAGGAATTATCATGAGGTTTTTGTCGTCATTCTGCCCACAATTTAAAATTTTGCTAGTGTTGTTAAATGATCAGAGGTTATACGATACCCTGAATTCTGACATTAGCTTAACAGAGAAGGCTAATAAAGATGAAGATGTTTTAACAAAGGACATTGCCGAGACCGACCAAATAAACGTTGTGGAGCATGAAGAACTTAATATGGACCACCGAGAAGGGACCATCAGCGATAAGAACTGAAGGTTTTAATGCTCAGACTAATTGCCTGATAACGTTATGGTTAAAGCATTTTCCTCCGGTACCACTCGTGCAAATCTTCCTCGTACCTAATGTCCGGGACGTCGCGCTCGATGTCCCGCCAACGCTCTTTGAACCTGTCGAGGGTGCAGACCTTGAATGTGATTATCGACGCGGGCTTGTCCCTGTCGGGTTTCCAATCCCAAATGAATCCGTCCGGGGTCTCCCCCGCCAATACCCCCTCGAGGTAGTGTTGTCGGCCGGGGATAAGGTATATAACGGCGTGCGTGCGTCCGGGGGAATGATCTTTTTTAGGGAGCGGGACAATCTCGATGCCAATCCCCACGTCCGTGATGTCAAGGGCAGTAACGTGAATTTCGTAAAGTTTCCGACCGTCTATCATTTGGAAAACTCCTTTATCTGTGAACCAACGGTTACAAAACTTGTGATGTTTTCCCCGTTTATTTTAGTTATACCACTCGCCTTGAGGTTGTCAATCAGGTTCCGCCTTAACTGCTCGTCTTAGCATACTATCCCCATCACGTCCTCAGCGAATAAAGCGCTCCTAAACGTACCTACTCACACCCGCGAGCTGTAAAATGAAATCGTTGAAGCTTATGAGCATGATCCACAGAAATGGGCAGAGAGCCTGATACTTAAGCCCCTTCAAAAAGATAGAAAATATCAGGATAACGTCACCGTCGCGATCGCAACGGCAAAGGCAAAGGAATGATTTTCCAATAATGAAAAGCACCAATGAAGACAGCTTCGATTTCACTTTATACCCTAACCTACTGCTGCTCCTCTGGGACAGGAAACACAAGGTCCTGAAAGCAGCTGAGGCATTTGACGTCATTGACGAACGACTGGCCAAATATATAAGGCCGGAATGGCTTACAGACGAGGAGAAAAAAGTCATACAGGCTCTGGCCGACCATTTCGTAGCAAACAGCACTATCAATGGATGAGATCAGTAGCAATATGCGATGCTCTATGCGCCATAATTGAAAAACTATTTTTACTAGTTCGTCTTTTGTTTACCTGTTTTTCCACCGACATATTGTATTTGGACACATTGACGAACATGTCGTCTATTACGTCAAAGGTATATATCGAAGGAGGAACATTCATGAATGAGAAGTCGTCATATACTGTTTAAACTTGCCAAAAGAATACTGATGAAAGATACTATGAATAATATCTGAACTTTTGATTGAAATGGAATAACACCACCGTGCGAACCTACCACGGAAAGGGAAATGTATGTCAAAAGACAATAGTAACTTCTTTATAAAAAAGAAAATTTGGTCGGAAGTCAAGGATGAGCTTCTCGGCTACTATTTGGTGTCGTATTTTACCAAAATACTTTCAACGGGCAATCCTGTTCTTTATGTTGACTGCTTCGCCGGTAAGGGTACGTTTGATGACGGCAAACTTGGTTCGCCACTTACAGCTCTACGGGGTCTGGATAGATGTTTAGAGAGACAACGGTTAAGTCAACCGCCAAAAGTAAATATGAAGTTCATTGAACTGAACCATTACAAGGAGCTTGAAGATAACATTCCTAGTCAACACAGAAGCCGTTGTGAAGTTATACCCGGCAAGTTTGAAGAAAACATCACACATATCCTTAATCAGGCAATGTTATTAAATCACCATTTAAACCTTTTCCTCTATATTGATCCCTATGGAGTTAAAGTTCTTAACGCCACTTTTTTTGACAAGTTGACGGCAGCATTCAGCACCGCGGAGTTGCTGATAAACCTTAACTCTTTTGGTTTCATCCGTGAGGCTTGCCGAGTTAGAAAAGTTACGTTCCGCGAGCAGGAAGAAGAGATTTTTAGCGATCTTGAGGAGTATGATAGTTCCATGCTCGTTTCGATCAAGGAACTTGACGAAATTGCTGGAGGAGAGTATTGGCAGGAGGTCATCGATTCTTACAGCTCAGGGAGGATAAACTGCTACCAAGCCGAAATGGAATTCTCAACGCGATACAAAAAACGGCTTAGACAGAACTATAAATATGTCTTGGATATGCCAATTCGTCTTAAGCCTGGACAACTCCCGAAGTATAGGATGGTTCACGCAACGAACCACCGAGACGGATGCATCTTAATGGCAGATAATATTGCAAAGCGTACAGACCATCTAGTTATTGGGATTCAAAGCGGTGGGCAAACGAGTATTATGCCTCAAACTGCGGAAAACGAGATGGTCAGTGAGGAACTGCTTATCAAACGAGCAAAAACCCTACTAGAAAGAACAACTGAGTATACCCGTTTGAATGAGTTTTTAGCTGATTTTTATAATGAGTACGGAGTCCTGTGTGACCTCGCTCGCCTAAGTAGCGGCCGAAACGGTTCTGTTATGAAAACGCTTGAAAAGAACGGATACATTGACGTTCAGCGGACACCTCCTTTTACTAGTACAGGCAAAAAGTCTCAATTTTGGCAGGAAAAAGGGACCACCCTCTTACTGAGGAAAAGGAGATAAGTAATGGACACCATAACGCGAAAAACAATGCTCTATAAAACAAAAGTGGAATATGGGGATTACACAATGAACCACGTATTGGGATGTTCCCATGGCTGTTTATATCCTTGCTATGCTTTTTTGATGGCTAAAAGATTCGGAAAAGCTGAGACCTATGAGGAGTGGTGTAAGCCTAGACTTGTGAGCAACACCCTTGAAATCCTTGACCGTGAAATTCCACGGTTAAAAGGAAAAATTAAGTCTGTTCAACTTTGCTTTACTACCGACCCTTTTATGTATGGATACGATGAGGTAGGTATGATGAGTATGGCGGCAATCAGGAAACTGAACGCATGGGGCATACGTTGCTCTGTTTTAACCAAGGGTCTGTTGCCAATTGAATTGGCGGAGCAATCAGTCAATAATGAATATGGAATTACTCTTATTTCGCTTGATGAAAGCTTCCGAAAGCGTGTCGAACCTGGTGCTGCTCCTTATGCTAAGCGAATTGCTGCCCTCAAAACCCTCAGTAACCTAGGATGTAAGACATGGGTAAGTATTGAACCGTATCCCACGCCTAACATAATACAACAGGACTTGATGGCAGTTCTTGATTCATTGTCGTTTGTCAATCGTATTATTTTTGGGAGAACAAACTACAACAAAGATATCTCAACATACACAAGTCATAGAGCATTTTACAATGAACAAGCAGAAATAGTAATTCAATTCTGCAGAAAACGTTACATTAATTACCATATAAAGAATGGCACGATGACTTAATAACTAGGAAAGCAAATTAATTAATTTGCATATTACATTGCTACTTAAGGAGAACACGATGAAGATACTGCTGGGTGGCGCACAAGATATTGGAAAACGTAAAGACCAACAAGACGCATTTTATATTTCGACCCCAGCTTTTGGTCACACAGTGCAAGCTGACCGGGATCTTCTTGTTGTTTGCGACGGTATAGGCGGAGCAAGTTTCGGGAAGGAAGCCGCACAGATAGCATGTGAAGCGTTAAAGAGCTTCCTTTTGACCGAGGACGAAATATATGATGTTCCTGAAGCACTGCTTCAGGCGGCCCGTTATGCAAACAACGAAGTAGTTTCTTTTATGATAAGAAGAGGGGTAAGAACGGTTGGCGGCACGACACTTGCTGCTGCGGTTATCAAGAACGACATGATCTATTGGATCTCCGTCGGGGACAGCCACATTTACCTCCTTTCAGATACAGGGCTTAAGCAGTTAAACGAGGACCACCTCTACGCTAATGCACTTGATACGGCTGTGAAAGAAGGTAAGATAGATAAAGCTTTTGCAGATAAGCACCCTCGAAGGGATTCGATCAGCAGCTTTATCGGCATATGGGAATTGAAAGAAATATCTTCGGGAAAAACCAGACTTGTGCCTGGGACCTCGGTTGTGCTCTGTACTGATGGTCTTTACAAGACGCTGAATGAAAATGAGATCATTGATGCTTATGACCCTGACCCGCAAAAATGGTCAAACGAACTGATAAAGGCTACTCTAGAGAAAGACGTTGCCTATCAGGATAACGTAACGATTGCGATCGCAACGGCAAAGGAATGATTTCGTCAACATGAAAAGCACCAGTGAAGACACTTTCGATTTCACTTTGTATCCGAACCTACTGCTGCTCCTCTGGGACAGGAAACACAAAGTCCTGGAAGCTGCTGAGGCCTTTGA
>JAAZCN010000331.1 GCA_012513245.1 Synergistaceae bacterium
GCATATGCCTACGGATGAATATAAAAAATTAATGAAACTCTGTGACGTTGGGCTTATATTGCTGAGTGATAAGTTCACTATCCCGAACTTTCCTTCAAGGGTCACGGCGTACATGGAAGCCGGATTGCCGATATTGGCTGCTACAGATCCTAACACAGACTTAAAGGATATGTTGACAGGATCAGGATGCGGCCTTTGGTCGAGAAGTGGGGACATAAAATCATTTATTACTAATATTGACAGCATTGCTCTTAGTGATGAATTAAGGGATAGAATGGGACTGGCTGGTAGAAAATGGCTTGAAAAAAATTATACTGTTTCAATAAGTTATGAAATCATAATGAAACATTTCGAATGACGGAGATGGATAATATGTTTAAGGACAAAACACTGCTTATAACAGGAGGGACCGGTTCATTCGGCCATGCTGTGCTTGACCGTTTCCTTTCAACTGAGATCAGAGAGATACGTATCTTTTCACGTGATGAAAAGAAGCAGGATGATATGCGTACACAATACCACAGTGATAAGGTCAAATTTTACATTGGTGATGTCAGGGACATTAACAGCGTTAAAAATGCCATGCACGGAGTTGATTATGTGTTCCATGCAGCTGCGTTGAAGCAGGTACCTTCGTGTGAATTTTTCCCATTGGAAGCTGTAAAGACAAACGTATTCGGAACGGACAATGTGCTGAGCGCATCAATATCATATGGTGTCAAAAAGGTCATTTGCCTTTCAACGGATAAGGCGGCTTATCCGATAAATGCTATGGGGACATCAAAGGCAATGATGGAAAAAGTTGTCGTGGCAAAGTCAAGGACAGTCTCTTCCGAAAGGACATCGATATGCTGCACCAGATACGGCAACGTCATGGCCTCAAGAGGATCCGTAATTCCTCGTTTTGTAGAACAGATCAAGGCGGGACATCCCCTGACCGTAACAGAACCCTCCATGACACGCTTCATAATGAGCCTTGAGGAAGCTGTTGAGCTTGTCCTCTTTGCATTCGAAAACGCTGAAAGCGGAGACATCATGGTCCAGAAAGCTCCGGCATGCACAATAGGTGTGCTTGCCCAGGCTGTAAAGGAACTATTCAAATCAAACGCAGAGACGCAGATAATAGGCATACGTCATGGAGAAAAAATGTACGAGACACTTCTTACAGAAGAAGAGAGTGCGAATGCACAGGACATGGGCAACTTCTTCCGTGTTCCCTGTGATAAAAGAGATCTCAACTATGAAAAATATTTCGAACAGGGGAGCAAAGAGGTATCTCCGATAAAAGAATTCAATTCGGAAAATACCACTTTGCTTAATATTGAAGAAGTGAAGCAAAAGCTTTTGTCGCTTAAATACATACAGGATGAACTGACTGCCATGGAGAACAAAAAATGAAGATCCTTGTAACCGGAGCAAAGGGATTCATTGGGAGAAACCTCATCTTCGAACTGAAAAACAGGGGATATGGGGATATATATGAATATGACATAGACACAAAAGAAGAACTTCTGGACCAGTACACAAGGGAGTGCGAGTTCGTATTTCACCTTGCCGGGGTAAACAGGCCCAAAGAGACTGAAGAGTTCATGCAGGGCAACTTCGGTTTTACAAGTTTGCTTCTTGACAAGCTTAAAGGGTATAAAAACAGATGTTCTGTAATGCTCTCCTCGTCGATACAGGCAGAACAGGATAACCCTTACGGCCTTAGCAAAAAAGCAGGAGAAGATCTCCTCTTCGAATACTCCAAAGAGACAGGCGCTAAAGTATATGTATATCGTTTCCCTAATGTATTCGGCAAATGGTGCAGGCCGAATTACAACAGTGCCGTTGCGACCTTCTGCCACAACATAGCCAATGGGCTGGCTATACAGATAAATGACAGAAATACAATGATGAACCTTGTATATATAGATGACGTCGTTGACGAACTTATCAATGCCTTGAACCGAAAAGCCTCAACGGATCATGACGGGTATTGTTATGTCCCTGTTTCATATAAGATAACATTGGGTGAGATTGCTGATCTCATCCATTCATTCAGGGAGAGTCGAAACGACCTTCAAATACCTGATATGGCAGATGGTTTTACCAAAAAACTTTACAGCACATATCTTAGTTATCTTCCAAAAGACAGTTTCAGCTACCCGCTGAAGATGAACATTGACAGCAGGGGGAGTTTTACCGAGATAATAAGAACAAAAAACAGGGGTCAGTTTTCGGTCAACATAACAAAGCCCGGAATAACGAAGGGAAACCACTGGCACCATACCAAAAATGAAAAGTTTCTTGTCGTGAGCGGAAATGGCGTTATACGCTTCAGAAAGATCGATTCAGATGAGATAATAGAATACACAGTTGACGGGCAAAAGATGGAAGTCGTGGACATCCCGCCCGGCTACACCCACAATATCACCAATATATGCGAAACAGACCTTGTGACATTCATGTGGGTCAACGAGCCGTACGACCCCGATAAGCCGGATACCTACTTCCTGGAGGTATAGGAAATGAAAAAACTTAAAGTGATGACAGTTGTTGGGACAAGACCAGAGATCATACGACTTTCTGCCGTCATAAAAAAACTGGATTCTTCTGAA
>JAAZCN010000332.1 GCA_012513245.1 Synergistaceae bacterium
CGTATGACGGGGTGGATTCCTGTACTATGATCTCATGGCGATCATGCTCCATATTCTCCCCCACCTTTCGTTTCCCTAACGGGCATAGAATTCAACAACGAGCTGTTCGTTTACAGGTACTTCAATCTGCTCGCGAATTGGTACTGTCAGTACATTACCGGTCATAGAATCAGGATTGAACGAGAGCCACGCAGGAATACTGCGTACTGCCGCTGCTTCAGAATTTTGCTTCAGTAGGACAACATCTCTGCTACCCTCTGCAACAGAAATAACATCTCCGGATTTAAGAAGAGCGCTGGGGATGTCCAGTTTGCGGCCATTTACAGTAAAATGACCATGAACGACCAGCTGTCTTGCCTGACTCCGGCTGACTCCAAAACCAAGACGATAAACTATATTATCTATACGACGCTCAAGTAGCTGCAGGAAACTATGTCCTGTCTGGCCCGGAAGCTTAGTCGCCTTTACATAAACTGTGCTGAACTGAGACTCGGTCAGTCCATAAAAACGGCGAAGTTTCTGCTTTTCTCTCAAACGGAGTCCATATTCGCTCACCTTGGTGCGCCGTGTACCATGCTGACCCGGCCTTGAATTACGCTTTGTAAGACCGCATTTCTCTGTATAACAGCGGTCTCCCTTAAGAAAGAGCTTCGTCCCCTCTGCACGGCAAAGCCTGCAGACAGGTCCTGTGTATCTGCTCATACCAGTCTTTTACCTCCTTTGTAACCTAAACGCGACGCCGCTTAGGCGGGCGGCAGCCATTATGCGGGATAGGGGTCTCGTCTTTTATAACGTTGACCTGAAGACCTGCAGCCTGAAGCGAACGGATCGCAGATTCTCGGCCTGGTCCCGGACCCTTTACAATAACATCGATCTCAACTACTCCGTTATCCTGAGCAACTTTTGCTGCCTGGGTAGCAGACATCTGAGCTGCGTATGGTGTAGATTTACGCGTGCCCTTGAAACCAACATTTCCTCCCGAAGCCCATGAGAGCGCATTGCCCTGCTTATCAGTGAGCGTGACTATGGTGTTGTTGAATGTTGAGAAAATATGCGCAACGCCATAGCTTACATTTTTTCGTTCTTTACGTTTACGACTACGCTGTACGCGTTTTGCCACCTGTTGTTCCCTCCTTGGTCAAGCCTTATTTCGTGGCTTTTTTCTTGCCTGCTGCTGTCCTTTTAGGACCTTTACGTGTGCGGGCATTTGTCTTGGTTCTCTGACCACGGACAGGAAGACCCTGACGATGTCTGAGACCACGATAGCAACCGATATCCATGAGACGCTTGATGTTCATTGCTATCTCACGTCGAAGGTCACCTTCAACCTTATGGTTGTTTTCAAGCTCTGCACGCAGCTTCTGCTCTTCCTCTTCAGTCAGGTCTTTTACCCTCGTGTCTGGGTTGATGCCTGTAGTTGTGATTATCCGCTGCGCAACTGCCGGGCCTACTCCGAAAATGTAGGTAAGGGCTATTTCGATTCTCTTCTCACGCGGCAGGTCGACGCCGGCTAAACGAGCCATCCTGCTACCTCCTTGCTCCCTGACGCTGTTTATGACGCGGATTTCTGCTGCAAATCACACGTA
Organism: Synergistaceae bacterium; assembly: GCA_012513245.1. Next base: position 1,587 of record JAAZCN010000332.1, read on the forward strand.
CAACGCCATGGCGTTTGATTATCCTACAATACTCACAAATTATCTTTACTGACGGTCTTACTTTCATTAATGTAGACCTCCTTGAGAAATACTGAAAATCCCTTTTCAGGAACTAAAACCAAATTGATTTCTACTTACTTATACCTGTATGTGATCCGTCCTCGTGTAAGGTCATAGGGTGAAAGCTGCAACAATACACGATCTCCCGGAAGAATCCTTATAAAATGCATCCGCATTTTTCCGGAAACGTGAGCCAGTATCTTGTGGCCATTCTCCAGTTCTACCTGGAACATGGCGTTGGGCAGTGGCTCCAATACCTTGCCTTTTACTTCAATTGCTTCTTCTTTGGCCATGCAGTTGCCTCAACCTCCCTGTCTCCAAGATGTATCGCTGTTATCCAGAAGAGCGGAAATCTTCTGTACCAACCAGCCGTTGTCCAGGGGTTTCCCACCGGCAACACGCTCAGCCACATCTTCGAGATTCATTAGTGTCCTTTGAAGGTGTTTCACGTTCTTTTTTTTAGGCTTTTCGACTGAGTAGTTGCTGCCGTCAGCTATGAAGATCCGTGTCTCACTTTCAATTCCCACCACTATGAAAAACTTTCCTTTGTTCTTTCCTCGGCGCACAAAGACCACATCGCCTGTTTTAAGACACCCTTCCTGTAAGTCAGGGGTCACTCCCATGGCGTCAATATCTCCACTCCGTCCGGTGTAACATGAAGGCTGTGCTCAAAATGAGCGGCATCACTGCCGTCAGCTGTAACTACAGTCCAGTTGTCCGAAAGGTTTTTCACTTCTTCGGAGCCTGCCATGACCATCGGTTCCACACAAAAGGTCATTCCGGCCTTTAAAGTTATCCCGTTGCCGGGCCTTCCGTAATTAGGCACCTGCGGTGCTTCATGGAGCCTGCGTCCTATACCGTGTCCGGCGTAATCCCTTACCAGGCCAAAGCCTGAAGTTATCACTAGGTTTTCAATAACATATCCGATGTCTCCAAGCGTTGCACCAGCTTTTATCTCGTTCATTCCCCTGTGCAGTGACTCAAGAGTGATATCGAGCAGCCGCTGCCGATCTTCACTTATTTTGCCAACTGCAAAGGTGCAGGCCGCATCACCAAAAAAACCATTATATGATGCTCCTGTATCAATGCTGATGATATCGCCCTCCTGAAGCACTCTTTCTCTTGAAGGTATCCCGTGCACTATTTCGTCATTCACAGAGGCACATATAGTACCGGGAAAAGGTGTGGATACCCACGGAACCTTATATCCTTTGAACGCAGGTTTTGCGTTCTCTTTTAAAACAAGAGCTTCCGCCGCCTGGTCCAGAGTAAGGGTATCAATACCTGGTCTGACCATGTCTTTCATAAGTCTGAGGATATCAGCAACAATACGTCCGGCATGGCGCATTTTTACAAGATCACGATCACTTTTAAAAGTAATCATTTACCTGCGCCCTTCATTTTGTCAAGAAGCTTCAGAACGACATCCTTTCCACCGGCTGCATCGACCGAAACAAGAATATCTTTGCTGCGGTAATAATCGATCAAAGGTAAGGTCTGTTCGTGGAAGACGGTAAGGCGGTTGCGAATAACGTTTTCTTTGTCATCATTGCGCTGAATTACTTCTCCGCCGCACTTATCACAGACCCCTTCGACCTTTGCCGGTTTAAAGACTGTATTATAAATCTCACCGCAAGATTTGCATACTCTTCTTGTGGTAAGCCTCTGCACAACGATCTCATCATCCACATCAAGCTGGACAACTGCATCAAGTGAAATGCCTATCTTTTCCAAAATCAAATCAAGTGCCTCAGCCTGAGGTCTGGTCCTTGGAAATCCATCCAGCAGGAACCCGTCCTTACTGTCAGACTCATGCAGCCTTGACTCAACCATTGCAACGATCACTTCATCAGGTACAAGCTTTCCGGATTCCATATATTCTTTTGCACTTCTGCCAAGCTCGGTATCCGCTTTAACATTAGCCCTGAGTATGTCTCCGGTTGATATATGGGCAATAGGATATTTCTGCCTGATGCTCTCAGCCTGAGTTCCTTTTCCAGAACCGGGTGCTCCGATCAGTATGATACGCATCATATACCTCCGAACTACAGTCTCAGAAGGCCGCTTGTTTTACCTCCGCGGCGCTTCAGGATCCCTTCATAATGACGCATTATAAGTTGTCCCTCTATCTGATGAACAGTGTCAAGAGCAACACCAACCACAATTATTACGGCAGTTCCGCCAAAATAAAATGTATTGATGTTCATAAGCCCCGTCATCATTGTAGGGACTACAGCTACTATCGCAAGTGCAACTGCTCCCCCTAGAGTAATGCGTCCCATTACCTTTTCGATATAATCTGTGGTAGGTCTGCCCGGGCGAATGCCAAGGATAAACCC
>JAAZCN010000333.1 GCA_012513245.1 Synergistaceae bacterium
CTTTATGAGATTTTCGACACCGGGGTCGTCAAGCCATATCGGCTCTCTGCGGAGAAGGTCTTCGAGCTTTACCGAGCGGAGCTTTTTGACGCTTACATGCCCGTCGGCAAGGTCGATAAGACTGGGCAGTATACGTACACGAACATTAAGCCCTTCAAGTGAACTGACGAACTCTTTTATCTTGTTTCCGGAGGCAGAAGGGATAGCTATCAGGACAACTTCGACGTCGTTTTCCATTACTATCCTGCGGATGTCCTTTGTATTGCCAAGCACGTCCAGAGAAGCAACCTTCATGTTTTGAAGTCCGGGTTCATCGTCAATGAAGCCGATGGGAGTAAGTTCCGTGTCATTTCTTAGAAGGTCCCTTGCAAGGAGAGTCCCCGCCTCCCCCGCGCCTATTATGAGAGCACGCTCCTGTTGGCAGGATCTGCCCGAACGTGTGACAAAGGCAAGCTTCCAGAACGCCCGCGTCGTTGTAAGGAAGAGGAGACCGAGAATAATAAGTATCGAGAGGGAAGACCTGGGCACCCTCAATTCATCGCTTAGCTTGAAGAGGACCAGAAAAATGGCTGTCCCTACAACATACCATCTGAGCAGTATAGTATATTCCTCCACGCTGGCTCTGGGCCATACTACTTTGTATACTCCGCCCCATATCATAGGGATAAGAATGCATGCAGAGAAGATGAAAATAGTCTGAAGAAGTTCGCCGGCGTATCCCATTTCGATAAAGAAAGTGAGCCTGAGGGCATAGCCCAAGTAGACAGCGAGCGCAAGTGAAATAAAGTCAAGGGAAAGCACATATCTCCCCCTTGACGCAGTTTTAAGATAAATAGACAAAATACATTTAAGAAAGCGGTTTTCTTTTATCAAAATCAGAACTGTCCTTTACAATAAAAAATATGATGGACAATATTGAATATTTACAAATAACCTTGTGAAATATCTGAATAAAGTCATAATACTACTGGTTTTTAGGAAAACCCCAAAGTGTTGTAATTCTAGCACAAAATCATGTTTAAGTCTTTATGCCAAATGCAATATTGGACCTCCTGTCTTTTATCAAAGATAAATTAATTCAAACGCATTATATTCTTGAACAATAACATTGGTGATAAATTCTAAATATGATGCGTAAGGAAAAGTATTTTTCAGCCTCCGACCTTTTAAGGATGCTGCTCGGGTATGGAAGATATCACAGATTTGCAATTTCAGCATCCCAAAAAAGATATATTTTTAGTATCTTTTAATTTGACTCTTACATAGTATAATTATCAGGCTTAATTAACGGTCAATTTGTTATACAATGATATTATAATATCAAATAAGATTTTATTACTTTTGGAGGGCATCATGGATAACGAGCAGAAAAACCACTGTCAACCCGATCTGGAAAGAAGGCTTTATATGAACTATAACGAGGAGTATGAAGGCAATGAGATAGACATTGTCGATATACTTATGATCTTTTGGACAAAGAAGTTTCTGATCCTTGCGTTTGTTTTGCTTTTCTCACTGGCCGGTTTCGCCTACGTCAAAATGATGGAACCATATTATGAAAGCAGGACGACATTGCTTTTCATGCCCCCTGTTCCGGCTGAGATGAGCGCTGAGATGAGGAAAGATCCTGCTCAACCGCAAAGCAGTACCAGTTCCCTTTTACCTCCGGACATTTACCTGACACTGGCCACTGCAGACGACCTTTTGTATGACACTATCAATATCGTCTACGGCGCTGAAACATCCGGAGATATTTCTATTCCAACTCCAACTGGTCTGCGTGAAAAAATGGAAGTTGAACTCAACAAGTCATCTGAAAAAACAGGTGCAACATCTGAAAAATTAACGCTGTCCGTAAAAATCAAAGACAGTGTTCCTGAAAGAGCAGTCGAACTTCTAACTACATGGGGCAAACTTTTTATACAAAGAAATTCTGACCTGTTTACAGACAGAGCAGGAACTTCTTTCACATACATTAAAGACTCTATGCTCTCTGTAAAAAATGACCTCGATAAAACACAAAGTACATTGCTTGAATACCAAAAAAAGAATCCACTAAAAATACTTTCTTCGAAACTTGAGACTACAAGTGTAATATACGGTAAAGCAATGAAACAGTACAACGAAGAGATGTTAAAAATCGCTCCTTTGGAGTCAAGGATAAAAGCGACCAGAAAACTCCTCTCCCTTGAACCTGAGAAATTATCCCTTAGTAAGGGAATGAGCACTGAAGCTGTCTGGAATTTCCTCGCAAGAGAACTTACCCCCGAAGAACTAAAACAACTTAAAAACATGAACATCGATGACGAGATATTGAACGCACAAAACTCAACGTTAAAAGCAAAACTATATTCTGATGAACTTGAACTTGCAACGTTAAAAGCCTCTACTGCAGAATTAAGAAAACGCATTGATTCCTTGAGAAAAGACAGTGAAATGACAGAAGCAAGGATAGCTGAGATATCAAATCAGATCCACAAAATGGCAACAGAGAGGGACATATTAAGAAAATCATATCTTCTCCTTGCTGACGAATATCAGGTCTCTAAGGTTGCAAACGTAGAGGCTAACGACACTGTAAGGATAATCGAAAAACCCGTGCTCGCGACTGAGCCGGCTTCGCAGGGCAAGCTAAAGATATTGCTGCTTGCATCCCTGCTCGGTCTTTTCATGGGCGTGACTGTCGCATTTTTGGTCCATGCCGTTCAGAGCAAAAAAGAAAAAACAGCTGCCGAATAGAAGTATTTTCAGTTTATACATTAGCAACAGTAAAAAATTACCCTGATCTGCCAATTGCCCCGCGTCTGTTGACAAGGTGTTGCAACGTGATAAAATTACCTGCGTGCGTTACGAGTGGGGCTGTAGCTCAGCGGGAGAGCACTTCCCTCGCACGGAAGGGGTCGGGCGTTCAAATCGCCTCAGCTCCACCATTCTAACCGCCGAATAATTGGACCTCTAAACGGAGGTCCAATTTTTTTGTAAAAAATGCGGGGAGAGGATCCGCCGAGGGCGTCGGTTGTTTAAAAAATGTTGGCAAGCAGTTGGCAAGCATCGTCAAGCAATGGGCAAGCAGTCGGTAAAGACAGTTAGAAACTACATCCGAAGGGGAGTTGATTGGTAATCAATAGGGGATCAGTTGGGTAAATCAATTGTTTGAACCAAGAACCCACATTTCGTCTTCCCGGTATGGGCCTGAGCCGGGATCCATAGGTTTTGGGTTTTATGTCCACCAAGATATCGGGATCAAAGTCAAAGACCTGGATCCCGGCTCAGCGGCATACCGGGAAGACGAGGAGGAGGCAATTGGGATTTAGAGCAAGTGATGACGACGTAGGAATCTGCCGGAAAAACATACAGCGGAGAATGAAGGTCCTTTATACCGTCGTCCCCGAGTGCTTAAATCGGGGATCCAGTGGCTTGAGGTTTAGGCTATTACTGACTTTTTGAGCCAAGCCCCAAGCCGCTGGGCTCCCGTTAAGTTCCGTCCGGGAGAGACGATTATTAAACTTCTTGAAGAATTTAGGTTCAATTCACCGCAGCTTGAAAAGCTGCAAATTCACCGCAGAACAATACGGTATGGCTATACCGTTATTGTTCTGCTCTCTACATAAAATCTTTTTTCATCGGCATGCCCTATTGAGAAGGTCTTTCTGGGCAGTACTCCGCCTGCGGCTATGCCGGGAAAGAGGCTGCTTTTGTCGATCGATTTGAGCAGGATGCCTGTGGCTTTTTTCTTTATTACGAGATCCATTACATGGTCCTCGCCGTGGATGTAATCGAGTTTTTCCGGGTCGTTCTTCGTAAGTTCATCGAGGAAGCGCTGGAGGACATCGACAGGAAGCCTTCCGTTAAGTCCGTCAAGAGCAAAGCCTACTTTATTTTCACTGTTATCGACGAAAATTATTTCATCGCCCTCGCGTCCGAACAGTCCGTTGTCTTCGATATATTTATTGAAATGTTTAAGAATAGTCGCACAGTCATAGTCGTCGATGACACGGTGGATGGGCTCAAAGTTAAGTGAATCGTCATGAAGGTTGATGACCTCCACCATGGAGAATCTGGCGGGATGGTTGGCCCTATCTTCTTCGCTCAGGTTTACTTTTATCTTCTCCCAGCATGTCTTTGCCGTTGCAAGTGAATGGTTGCCGTCGCCGGCCGCCAGGAAAAAGTTGTTGCTCTCTGCCTGCATCTGGGAAATAAGCTTAGTCAACAACTCTGCCCTCTCCCCTTCGACCGCGTAGCCCCTTACGTTGCCGCCGTCAAGCATGAGGTCAAAGTCGTAGAGTTTTCTCAGGTTTTCTTTTTTAGCCGCCAGGGGTTCGATAAGCTGCCTCTCAGGATCATCGATCAGGAGCATGACATGGGGGCATTCGAGTACGGCGTTCTCCCTTATCCTTACCCTCGGGGGGATCCTGGAGAGGACTGTTCCCTCTGTTGCCCTTATAAGTTTTTCCGAACCCGGGGTGAAGTCATATTCTTCAAGGTCTATGACTCCGATGAGCCCCGTCCTTGTTCCGTGACCGACCTGGCGTTCGACGAGGATATAGCCGTTGGATACGGCTTGGATCACGATTCCGTTTTTAAGATATTCCTTCATTGAGGCGCAAATGGTATCGATCCTGCCATCTTCTTTTTCGAGGTAGACTTCGGGGAAAACAAGGTTAAGCGCTGATTCGGATGAACCCACAGTTTCTCTGACCCTCTCCCAGTATTCAGGCTGGCTCGTGTACTGGTCACAGGCGATAACGGCCCACTTTCCCATTTCTATTTTTTCATTCGGCAGCAGTATGTCCGCAGGCATAAAACATGGCTTCATATGAATTTCCCCTTTGTTGTGTTGTTAACGTTGTGCTGTTTATCGGCTGTCATGTAAATTTTAGAGTATAGGTGGATATTATA
>JAAZCN010000334.1 GCA_012513245.1 Synergistaceae bacterium
TCCGTCATAAATCGCGCAGGAGAAGTCTGTAGCAGGATAGCCGGCAAGATAGCCTTTCTGAGCCGACTCCCTAAGTCCTTTTTCAGCTGCGGGTATGTAGTTTTTTGGTACAACTCCACCGACTACACGGTCAATAAACTGGATACCGGAATTTTTTTCAAGCGGTGCAAGCTCAAACCAGACATCACCGTACTGGCCGCGGCCACCCGACTGTTTTTTGTGTTTTCCCTGTGCACGGGCGATTTTCTTGATCGTTTCCCTGTATGGCACCTTGGGAGTGCGTGTCTCAAGTTCAACCTTATAGCGTTCTTTTATCTTCGAAAGCATAATATCAAGATGCATATCACCCATTCCTGAGAGTACTGCATCGTTCGTTTCAGGGTTCTTGACGAATGAAAGCGTCCTGTCCTCTTTCAGGGTCTTTGTAATAGCTGTGCCAAGTTTGTCTTCGTCAGCACGGCTCTTCGGCAGCACGGCTACGCTGTATACGGGCAGCGGGAACTGTATCGGGCGGAACTGGAGCACTTCGCCCTTCATTCCGAGAGTATCTCCAGCTGTTGTACTCTCAAGCTTAGGTATTGCAACTATGTCGCCGAGTATTATCTCTTTTTCTTCAACGCTTTCCTTACCTCTCATGAAACGGAAAGAGCTAAGCCTCTCCTCTTCACCTTCGGTAACGTTGTATACTGTTTGATCGCTCTTCAGACTTCCTGAAAAAACTTTAACGAAGGACAGTTTTCCAACATAAGGGTCTACCATAACTTTGAAAACGAAACCAAGGAAGGGGCCTTTTTCATCCGGAGCGATCTTTACTGCTTCATCGCCTTTCAAAGCCGCGCGATTGAGCATGTCTTTAGGTGAGGGCATGTAGTCAGCGACCATGTCCATTAGCTGATATACGCCAATGTTACCCGTTCCTGATCCCGGAATTATTGGAAATATTGATCTGGAGCAAACTGCCTTGCGAACTACGGTCTGTAGTTCTTCAAGAGGGATCGCTTCTCCATCAAGGTAACGCATCATCATTTCGTCATCCGCTTCGACTGCTCTTTCCACAAGCGTATCTCTTGCTGCAGATACAGCATCTGCCATATCTGCAGGAATATCGCCCTCTATAAAATCCTTGCTTCCGTCACCCTTATATATGTATGATTTTCCTGTCAGTACGTTTACCAGTCCTTTGAAATCCAGCTCTTTGCCTATTGGCAGATAGAGAGGTAACGCCCTGTCCGAAATGTTTTCCTGAATATCGCTGACAACGCCTTCGAAATCAGCATTTTCACGATCAAGTTTACTTACGAAGAAAATTGCAGGTGTTTCGAATGTCTCGGCAAAAGCCCAGACGCTCTGGGTCTGTACTTCAACGCCAGCAGTGCCGTTCACAATCAAAACTGCTCCGTCTGATACTCTCATGGCGCAGCGCTGTTCTCCGACAAAATCTGCGAAACCGGGTGTGTCAAGTACATAAATTGTTTTCTCTTTGTACGGGATAGTTGAAAGCGAAGTGCTTATTGAAATACCGCGTTTTTGTTCCTCGGAATCAAAATCCGAAGACGTGTTCTTGTCTTCGATCCTGCCCATTCGCGATATAAGGCCCGCATCGTAAAGAAATGCCTCATTAAGTGACGTCTTTCCTGCTCCTCCGTGTGAAATTAGAGCAATACTGCGAATGTCCTCAGGTTTACGTGTCCCCATTTATTTCACTCCTTCTGATGAAGCTGAATATACTATTTTATGACTGTATGACGCTACGTAATTTATTGCAACCTGATGATGATAACCTTTGAAACACCTTTAAGTCAATCTTCGCTTGTACAAAAAGAAAGAAAATGATGGAGACAATTTTTATGGTTTATTTAAGCATAGAATTTACAAGAGAGGCTACCTCAGCGGGGTCGGCAGATCCCCTTGTCTCTCTCATTACAAGTCCTTGAAGAAATTTGATTTTCGCACCTTTTTTGTCATTTCCTGTCCTTACTGTTTCAACTGCGTCAGATTCGCTCTCAAAGACTTTTCTTATCGCATCTTCAAGTACAGTCCCGGTCATTCGCCCGCCAACAGCTCCGCAGCTCTTTAAGGCAGTGTCTAAAGATACATTCTTCTCTGCCATTGCGGAGAGAACATCTTTAGCCTGTGTATTTGAGAGCTCTTTATTTTCTACCTTGCTTATCAGTTTTCCAAGTTCACCGGGAGATACAGGAAAATCATTTATCTGAATGTTCATTTCACGCAGTATCCGCTGGACCTCCATACGCATCCAGTTCGCGCATTTTGAAGGCGGAGCACCCGCTGCTGTACATGCCTCAAAATAGTCCGCATTATCCATTTGCTCTGTGAGCTGAAGGCTCTCTTCCATGGAAAGGGAATATTCGTTGATGAACCTGTCACGTTTCTCCCATGGCATTTCAGGAAGGCTATCTCTAATCTTTTGGACATATTCCGGATCAGCTGATATAGCGGCGATATCCATTTCTACATAATAGCGGTAGTCCCTCTCGCCTTCTTTGCTTCTCATCGATCTTGTCACTCCAGCAACGTCGTCCCAGAGCCTAGTTTCCTGGACAAGCCGTCCTCCTTCGTCGAGGACTTTGTTCTGGCGTATAATTTCATATTCCAGAGCGCGTTCGATAGATTTAAGAGAGTTAACATTTTTGATCTCTACTCTAGTACCCAGACTCCCATCCGGTTTTGTAAGGGAGACATTGACATCGACCCTAAGAGAACCGGACTCCATTTCTCCGTCAGAGACGTCAAGATATCGTGCCAGCTGTCTTATCTGTGTTATATAGGCGATAACCTCTTCTGCAGAATTCATATCGGGCTCTGAAACTATCTCTGAGAGAGCCATCCCGCCCCGGTTATAATCAACTAAGGAATATGAAGCGCCGGTCAGCCTTCCGTCCGAAGTTGGGGGGACAAGTTTGCCCGCGTCTTCTTCCAGATGGAGATGGTGCACTCGGACTCTCTTCTCTTTTCCTGCTGCAATGATATCGACATAACCCTTTACAGCTATGGGGTGTTCAAACTGGGTTATCTGGTACGCTTTTGGGAGGTCCGCATAAAAGTAATGCTTTCTGTGAAACCGTGTATTATCTTTTATGGAGCAATGAAGAGCCAGCCCTATCTTAACCCCCAGCTCTACTGCGTGATCATTGAGGATAGGAAGTGCCCCCGGCACTGCAAGACAGATGGGACAGACGTTAGTGTTGGGAGTGGCTCCAATATAATCCGTAGAACAGCTGCAGAAAAGCTTGCTCACTGTTTTAAGTTGAAGGTGTATCTCTAGACCTATAACAGGCTGTCTATTCATTACCTGCAGCCCCCTTTCTTTTCAATATCAGCAATATGGGGAGAACCGACTTTATTTTCGATCACAGAGGCAAGTCCGATCAGTTCAGCATCTTTGAAGCGAGGCCCCATAAGCTGCACGTTAGTCGGAAGACCTTCTTCAGTAAAACCAACGTTCAGACTTATACTGGGTATTCCTGCAAGGTTTGCCGTCGAAGAAAAAGCATCTCCCAGATATATACGCACAGGATCTTCTTCTACAAGTCCTTTTTTATAAGCCAAAGCCGGGGATATTGGGCAGATCAAGGCATCGACATTCCTGAAAAGTTCTGCATATTCATCAGCTATCATTTGTCTGACCTTGGTCGCAGGAACATAATAGTTTTCATAGTAGCCCCTGGTAAGGATTGATGTACCTATAAGTATCCTCTTACGGACTTCTTTTCCAAAACCCTGATTCCGGCTCTTTTTATACATTTCGAAAAGGCTTTTTCCGTCCGCATGATGACCGTAACGCATTCCATCAAAGCAAGCCAGTTTAGAGCTGGCGTCGCCTAAAGCCACCATGTAATAGCATGCGGCGGAGTGCTTCATACTGACAGGAAGTTTGACCTCAATTATCTCTGCACCCTCAGATTTGCAGTGCTCTGCCGCTTTTTCTATGGCTTCTATAAGAGGCTTGTCGATGCTATCTGCGTCATAACCTGTCAAAACCGCTATCTTCTTTCCTTTAATGCTTGATAGAACAGCTGCGGAGAATGAAGGTCTCATGTAAGCATCACACGTCGTATCATTTTCGTCGGGTCCTGCGAGCACATCAATAGTGACCGCCATATCGCTAATGTTCCTTGTAATGGGGCCAACCTGATCGAGGGAAGAGGCGTATGCTACCACACCATATCTGCTTATCTGACCGTAAGAGGGTTTCATTCCCTGCACCCCGCAAAATGCGGATGGCTGACGGACTGAGCCTCCTGTATCACTTCCAAGGGCTATCGGGCAGTATCCGGCGGCGACCGCAGCCGCGCTTCCACCCGAGCTGCCCCCCGGGACCCTGTTGAAATCCCTTGGATTCAGTGTGGGGCCGAAGATAGAGCTCTCTGTAGTACTGCCCATTGCGAACTCATCCATGTTGGTCTTCCCCATAAGGACAGCTCCCGCATCTTTCATCCTTTTGACAGCTGTCGCGTCATAATCAGGGACCCAGTCGGAAAGCATTTTGCTGCAGCATGTAGTCCTGATGCCATCTGTGCAAAAGTTATCCTTAACCAGAAAGGGTACTCCTGCCAGCGGACCCGGATCTTTTCCTTCCGCAACTGATTTGTCTATTTCTTTTGCAACTCTATGAGCGCTTTCCTCTGAAAGGGTCACTACTGCGTTGATCCGCCCGTCAAATTTTTTTATGCGCTCCAGGTGTGACGATAATACCTCGGACGCTGTCCAGTTTCCTTTTTTTACGCCTTCTGCGATCTCGAGGGCGGATAGTTTATGGAATTCCATCTCTATTCCTCCTCTTCCATTTCCAGATCATCTCTGGCTATGATCCTGGGAACGTGGAAGAAGTCTCCCTCTCTGACAGGAGCCTGATCAAGGAATCGATCCCTTCCCTCCCAGACAACTGCGCTGTCCTGTCTTCTCGCAGGAGCTTTCATGACATCCCACTCGAAGGGGCTGACGTTTGAGCTGTCAAGTTCCTGCATGTCATCGCACATCCTGAGGACCGCGTTGACCCTATCAAGGACCTCTGCGTACTCTTCTTCGGGAAGGCCTATGCAGGAAAAGCCCAGGACCTCTCTCAGCCTTTCCTCGTCCATTTCCATCTTCTTTATCATCCCTGATCCCTCCAAACTGCGGGGAGCACTGCACTACTGTGCTTCGCTCAGTCTTTTGATAAAATCCTCTTCTTCAAGCACTTCTATTCCCAGTGAGCGAGCCTTCAAAAGCTTGCTGCCCGGCTTCTCTCCAGTCACAACGAAATCTGTCTTTCTGCTTACGCTGTCTGATGTTTCTCCGCCAAGGGCCTTTATTTTTTCAGATGCCTCAGGTCTTGTCATCGTGGAAAGTTCCCCGGTGAGAACAAATTTGAGACCGCTCCAGGGAAGATCCTCACGGGTTTTAGCAGAGCTCTCTATGATCATGTTGACCCCGGCCTCTTTGAGCCTCCTGATCACATTTGCATTATGAGGCTCCAGAAAAAAAACCCTGAGAGATTCTGCTATCACAGGTCCTATGCCTTCCATCGACTCAAGTTCATCGGTCCTGTTTACTGCAATTTCAGACAACAGTTCAAGGGAACGGAATTTCTCTGCGAGATCGTTGGCTGTCCTCTCACCGACATTCCTTATCCCAAGAGCGTTTATAAGGGCTCCGAGTGGCCGCTTCTTTGACTTTTCTATCGCTTCTGTAATATTGCGGGCTGATTTTTCACCCATCCTCTCAAGCGGGATGAGATCTTCTGTTTGGATAGTATACAGATCCGCAAAATCAGATACTATGCCTTTTTCGACGAGCAGGGCGACGATCTTCTCTCCGAGGCCGCGTATATCCATTGCCGCTCTTGAGGCAAAGTGGGATATCCCCTCTTTTATCTGAGCTGGGCATGAGCTGTTTGAGCATTTTACAGCCGCCTCACCACTGAGGCGAACTGCGCCGGAACCGCAGACAGGGCATATTTCAGGGATCCTGAACGGGACTGTCCCTTCAGGGCGTCTTTCCTTTTCTACCCTTATAACTTCCGGAATTATCTCGCCGGCTTTGTGCACGAGCACATAGTCCCCGATACGGATATCCTTGCGGTCCATCTCGTCCTGATTGTGCAGTATCGCCCTTCTGACAACTGTTCCTGATAGATGGACTGGCTCAAGCACTGCGGTTGGGGTAAGTGTCCCGGTACGACCTACAGTGACTTCGATATCGATTATTCTGGTCACTTTTTCTTCAGGCGGAAACTTGAAGGCTATCGCCCATCTGGGAGCTTTTGAAGTAACTCCGAGCATTGCCCTCAGTCCTATGTCGTTCAGTTTTACAACTACTCCGTCAGTGTCTATCGGGTGTTCAAATCTTTTTTCGGTCCATGCTTCAAGATAGGACTCCACCTCTTCAAGGGTCGAGCAGAGACGCTCTGAACCCTGTACGGGAAGTCCAAACCGGCTGATCGTCTCAAGCATCTCTTTCTGGCTTCTGATGCCATGCTTTTCAGGATCCACTACCTGATAGAGGTATATCTTCAATTTTCGCACTGCCGTAACTTTGGGGTCCAGCTGCCTTACACTGCCGGCAGCGGCGTTTCTGGGGTTTGCGAAAAGAGATTCTCCCGCCTCTTCCCTGGCAGCGTTGAGCAAGGCAAATCCTTTTTTGTCCATGCAGATCTCGCCGCGGACTTCCAGTTTTCCGCTGACTGTTTCACGAAGTATAAGCGGGAGGCTCTTTATAGTCCTCAGGTTGGCTGTGATATCTTCTCCCACACGGCCGTCCCCACGTGTCGCGCCGCTTACGAAGACACCGTCCTCATAGATGATGGAGACTGCAAGTCCGTCGATCTTAGGCTCACATAACACCTGTACACTATCCACGCCAAGCGCCTGTGACGTCTTCGCATAGAAAGAGCGGAGTTCA
>JAAZCN010000335.1 GCA_012513245.1 Synergistaceae bacterium
CCCAACAATAGAAGCCAACACGACACCGGTAGAGGGAACAGCCAACGGAAGGATCGTTGCAGACGCGAGCATTCCCTATCTTGGCATAGGAGTTCTGGATGAGCCGGTCGTAGTAGAAGTTAAGGATGGGTTCATAACCAGTATTACAGGAGGCAGACAGGCGGAAGTGTTAAAGAAAGACCTTGCGAGCCACAACGATCCTAATTGTTACAACATCGCGGAACTTGGAGTAGGGTTGAATCCGCAATGCAGGATGTGCGGGATCATGCTCGAAGATGAAGGAGTTATCGGGACCGCTCATATTGGTATAGGTACCAGCATCACCCTTGGTGGAATAACCAAGGCACCTATCCATTACGACCTCCTAATGTGGAATCCCCGCATAGAAGTAGACGGAAAAGTCATTCTTGACGGAGATAAAGTGCTGGTCTAAACATCAGGGATAACCTGCTAAGTAATTTTGAAAAAGTGTAACTGCAACAATATAAAAGTGTAACTGCAACAATAAAATTTTAAGGAGGAAATAATAATGAAGAAAAGTTTTAAAGTGTTTTTGGCCGTACTGGTAGTATTTACCCTATTCGGAATGACTCTTCCCGCTCTGGCTGCATCGTATCCATCAAAAGCAGTTGTCGCTATAGTTCCGTTTGGCCCGGGAGGCGGCAATGATATCCTCATTCGCCTCATTGCAAAATACATATCCCCTGAACTCAATGGACAGGCGTTGGTAGTTGAGAACAAGCCCGGTGCAGGCGGTCAGATCGGCTGGACGACCCTTGCCAAAGCAAGGCCTGACGGATACACGATCGGGGCAACAAGCCTCCCTTCCATGATCCTGGTCAAGAGCCTTCGTAAAAATGTTCCCTTCGAAATGGGCGATTTTCAGTATATCTGTAACTTCCAGGTCGATCCCATCGTTTGGGTAGTCAATAAAGACAGTGATCTGAAGACGGCAAGAGATGTAATGGAATTCGCACGTAAAAATCCCAACAAACTTAACGTAGCAGGGGATGGTCCTCAGAGCAACGTTCAGCTCCAGCATCTGATTGCTTCAAAGCTTCTGAAAATGGAGACAAACTTTGTCTCCTACAGCGGTTCAGGTCCGGCAAATACAGCTCTTCTTGGAAAACAGGTAGACCTTGCTGTAACAACACTAAGCTCTGCTCTTCCGCATATTGAAGGCGGAAGATTGGTCCCTCTTGTAGTTTTCTATGACAAAAAGCTTCCCGGAATTGATATCAAATCATCGAAGGAAGTATTTGGAATGGACATCCCGTCAGCCGGTATGGCCCTTCGTGGTGTCGCAGCTCCCAAGAAAATGAAGGCAAAAGACGTTGCAACACTGGAAAAGGCTTTTGAAAAAGTCTCTAAGAATCCTGAATTCCTTAAGCAGGCAAAAGCTCTTGGTCTGTCGATAGAGTTCATGGGAAACAAGGAATCGAATAAGCTTGTAGAAGAATCTACAAAAATTGTCGAAGAGTATAAGTCACTCTTTTAATAGTTGACTGACCTGTACAAATATTGAGATCCTCCGCTTTTTAGCGGAGGATCTAATTCAGGGGTGAAATTATTCTCTATGAAAAAAACATCTAAAGAATTGTTCTTTGCTATATCGATAACAGTAATTTCTCTGCTTCTCCTTATTACCAGCTTCACATACCCGTTAAAGTCCTCGCAGTTCCCCAGGTTTCTGTGTGGCATAATGCTTTTACTCTCTATTTTGATTCTTTTAAGAGCATTGCGTTCACGGGCAGGAGTACAAAAAAGCACTAATACAGAAGAAAATTCCGGAAGCTCTATTGGTAAACTTAAAGTTCCTGCAATTATCTTTTCGCTCACTATAGCGTACGTCGCGGGGATCATGTACATAGGATATTTTGTCAGCAGTGTAATTTTTCTTATTGGAACGATGACAATTTTCGGCAAACAGAGATTTTTGACAAAAACTATTGCAACCGCCGGATTTTTGATCGTAGTCTATGCTCTTTTTGTTAGCTTTCTAGGACTAAGGCTTCCTCAAGGCCTTTTGTTCTAACTCTGGAGGAACTAAAAATGGAAAATATATTTTCGGGTATAGCTCAGGGAATTTCTTCAATGGCCGACCCAATGATATTGCTCATGATCTTAGCCGGCACAGTCTTTGGTGTCGTGATAGGAGCTCTCCCCGGACTTACAAGCACTATGGGAGTGGGAGTTGCATTGCTGGTTCCGGTGACGTTCGGCATGAGTCCGGAGATGGGACTGGCTCTCCTGGGAGCTATCTACTGTTCGTCTACATATTCCGGTGCGATCAGTGCAATATTGATAAATATTCCGGGTACTCCGGCAAATTGCTGCACTCTTTTTGATGGTTACCCAATGACCCAGAAAGGCGAATCAGGCCGCGCTATTGCCTTGGCTACATCTGCTTCTGCATTTGGCGGGTTTGTCAGTATTTTTGCCTTGCTCTTCCTTGCGCCTCCTCTTGCAGAATTTGCATTAAAATTCGGAGCGCAGGAGTATTTTCTTCTGGCCCTTTTTGGAGTCAGCGTTATCGCTTCCCTTTCGGAAAGAAACATGCTTAAAGGTCTCTGGGCGGGAATGATCGGGCTTTTCCTAAGCATAATAGGTATGCATCCCCTTACCGGAGATGTAAGATTTACTGCCGGGATAGCAGAACTTTACAGCGGTCTTCCAATTGTAATAGCGTTGATAGGACTTTACTCGATCCCGGAAGTGATCTCTTCGATAGGTGGTTCCGATGACTCTCCAAAACAGGTAAATGCTGTTGGTGACGGCGTTTTTTCTCAGATGATGGAGCTTTTTAAATATAAGGTGTTAACTCTGAGAGCAACGATAATAGGTGTCATCGTTGGAATAATTCCGGGTGCCGGAAGCAGTATTGCCAGTTTCGTAGCTTATGATGATGCTAAGAGAAGTTCTAAAACTCCTGAAGTATTTGGTACCGGATCCCCAGAAGGGATAATTGCTTCTGAAGCATCAAACAACGCTGTTGTGGGAGGATCCCTTGTACCGGCATTGACCCTTGGAATACCGGGAAATGCCGTTTCTGCCGTCTTGCTTGGCGGTCTGATGGTCCATGGTTTAAAACCCGGGCCTACTCTTTTTATTGAGAACTCAGGGGTGGTCTACAGTTTTATAATGAGCCTCTTTGTATCAAACCTTGCCTTCGTGCCGGTAGGGCTGTTTATTGCACGTTACGGCGTAAAGCTTATAGAAACGCCGGCTTCGATACTTGGTCCCCTCGTGCTTGGCCTCGCTGTAATGGGTTCTTACGCATTAAACATGTCGATAGTCGAAGTTGCATTGATGCTAGTTATAGGTTTGATCGGATACCTCATGAAAGAATTTGATGTTCCAAGGGAACCCATGGTATTAGGGCTAGTTTTAGGCAGTATGGCAGAAGGGGAACTTGCAAGAGCTTTTTCTCTTGTTCACGGAAGCACGCCTATGCTTATTAAAAATATGTTTACCAGCCCACTCTCTTTGATAATTATTGTTCTTACAGTATTGTCGCTGTGGCAGGGGGTAAGGAAACAATTTTTTGCAAAGAAGTAACGACATATAAAATTCGGAGGGAATATTTCGCGCAATGAAACATGTGCGCGTCAGAAAACATCCCCGAAGAAACTATAGTTTAAGTTTGTCCTGAAAGTCTAAGATTTTGTATGCGGCCCTCATTCTTGAGGGCCTTAATTATTTGTGTGAAATAAAATTATGGACAATAATAGTATGGGAGATGACAGCGCTCGGTCATAGGGGTACCTCTATGGCTCTGTGGTGGGTAACGAATAAAAGTAAATTCTGATCTCAGTGTTTTAAAAGGTCAAAGGTTGTCTTGGCAAGCAGGAATATCAGAACAAATACCATAATTGAAGATAAAGCGAATATGGCAAATGTACCTGCGCCGGAACCGAACATTCCGTCATTACTTCCGATAAGGGATCCTATCAGAAGTAATGATTAAAAGCACGGAGCCTCTGTTTCTACTTAAAACAGTCGCATATCTCAGTATTGACGTTGTCGCCCGGTTCCACCATAAAGCTTTTGATCCTGATCTTACCCTGTCTATGCAGAGCTAAAGCCAGGGATATTATGGTAGAACTGCTGACGCCGATACTCTTTGATATCTCTTCCGGGTCAAGCTCGCCTTTCTCCCCTACTGCCCTGATAACTTCCTGACCCAGACATGATACCCATTGGTTGAAGAGAGAATTCATTTCAGGCGTATTTGAACACGACACCTGATTAAGTGTTATCATTGATTCGAAAATACGGGCGGAAACCAGCTCAAGCGAATGTACCAACATCTTCATGTCTTGTTGTTCCAGTGTTTTAGAATCTATATTCATAAATATCACTCCTATTTCTGTATTTTTCCAAGCTTACTGATTATATAATAGCGGGAAATAATATCAACTAGGATATTTCTCTTAAAGGATGTGATGACATGTCTGCACATAATATCCACAGCAAAGTGCTTGGAGTCCTCTCTGATACTCATGGGAGTTTTTCTGCCTGGGAATCGGCTCTCCCGCTTTTTAAAAACGCAGATGCGATACTGCATGCCGGAGATGTCCTTTACCATGGACCGCGAAATGTCATTCCCGGCGGTTATACCCCCTCGGATCTCGCCGAAGCGATCAACAGCTATAAAGGGACTATACTTATAGCAAGAGGAAACTGCGATGCTGAGGTTGATCAGATGATACTGGATCCTCTGCTTGCACCATATGTCTCAATATGGTGGAATGGGAAAAAAATATTTATGATGCACGGCGACAATTTTCCGCTTTTCAGGCAGATGGCCCTTGATTCCAAAGCAGATCTTGCCATTTCAGGACATACTCACATAGCATCTGTTGTGAGGGAAAAAGAGACGATATTCATTAACCCCGGATCAACTACCCTTCCGAAGGGCAAGGATCCTGCCAGTGTCGCTGTTGTTGATGAAAAGGAAATTAGGATCATGACACTGGAAGGGAGAATTCTGCATAGTGAAAAATGGTGAATCATACTATGGCTGGGTCTTCAGGAGGCGAAGGTTTTGGCCTCAGATATTCTGGCTCATAGTTTTGTCTTCAGGGTGTGCATTTAGCTGTATATTTGATTCAACCCCGCTTTTTGTAGCGTCGATACTGGCTGCTTTTCTTGGTCTGACTGAAAGCAGCAGATGGTCTCACAAAACCAACCTTCTTATATGTGCTTCAGCAGCTGTCTTAGGGTCTGTCTGCGGAATTTTCTCATGGTTCGATACAGCTTCGATCTTTCTTCTTCTTGTATCAGTAGGAGGGTTTATGCTCTATTACAGAGATTCGGGTAAAAAATTCATGGATGCAGTTGGGGATTTTTCATCAGAAATTTCAAAAGAAAAAGAGCTGTCGGCTCTGATATCTTCAGCAACGGAAAAAATTAGAGAAATGGCTAACGGTGACGAAGTTTTTATAACGGTAACAGATAGATCGGGCGCAATGTATATGCCCGGTAAAACAGGAAA
>JAAZCN010000049.1 GCA_012513245.1 Synergistaceae bacterium
CGAATGGCTCTCAGAGAAAAAACTAAAAGGGGTCGGATTCGATGCCCTTTCAGTTGATCCTGTGGATTCTCCTTCGAACGACATTCACAAAATCCTGCTCTCAAGCGGACTGGTTATTCTGGAAAACCTGAGAAATCTTGATCAGGTAGGGTACAGACCTTTTTGTATGGTAGCCCTTCCCATTTCGCTGACAGACCAGGATGGAGGCCCCGCAAGAGTCATGGCCGTCCTGGATAAATAGCTTCAAACAAGATTAAGGATTGGGGCGGATAAATTATCATCCGCCCCAATCTCTGTAAAATTCCTTCCTTATTTTATTCGAAGATGGCAAGAACCCTTATTGTCCCCCGAACCATTTGAAAAGCTCATTATGGAGAGGACACTTGCACGTCCCTTTTATATGCTGCAGATCATATATACCTCCGTCGCCACCTGCGTACTGATAATACCAGCTGCCGTTGTCCCCGGTACCGGCTGATTTTGCCGCGGTACCGAAAACCTTTTTGTTTATGTCGTTCTCCGATGAGGCTATGATATTCTTATAGGATTTATACCAGTCTTTTGCTACTATCTTTGAAAGTTCTGACGATGGGATACTTTCCTCTATGCTGTATAGTTTACCGTTTATAGGCATTATGGAGCGTATCTCGTTTATAGTGAACCCAGGCACAAAATCGAGGCCATAGACTGTAATCGCATTATCAGGGTCGCTCTTGTTATCAATAACACCTTTTAGTCCAACATAGCGAGAAGCTGCTGGTGTTGAAAGAACTGTTCCGCCTGACGCGTCTGATATCGCAGTATCACCACCATCCAGCGAACCTCCGCCTATATCTATTTCAGCAACTCTTGCATTTAACATTCTTTTTCTTAAAATAGCTGACGTAGCTGACGTTACAGAGTTTTTAAGCGCATAGAAAATCTTAGTGGCGATGTTTATCTGTCTGGGTAGTGTCGCCGTCTGAGCTGAAGAGTAATAATAATTTTTAACTTTCAGGGTAGTTAGGTTAGTTGTACTAGGAGTTGTGTTTGGATTTCCAACGAAATCCCCAAACCACATCGGCTCTGATGCGTAAAATTTGGGGCCTATGCACCAAGGATCTCTCTTTTTTACTTCTGACAGCGGATCTCCGGGGTTAAGGGCGTCCCAGTTGTCCGTCCTTTTAAGAAATCTGACCCTGAATATGTAGCGAGGGAACTTAGGCCCGCTCTTCGTTGCTTCTGTGCCATCGGCATAGTATTCCAGAACTGTATACATAACCCTGTAGCGATCAGACCATTGGCCGAATGTAAAATTACTGTTGTTTGTGTAGTTAGGATGATAATAGTCAGAAGCTCTGTTATTGTTTACCTCGTTATAAATACCTAAGGGCCTGGGCTGGTTTTTATTCTGCCCGAAGATTTCTTCTCCGTCTTTAAACTTGGAAACAAGAAAACCGTAAGGATCGTTGTATGGCGAATACCGAACGCCATAACCGATGTCTTTGAAATAGTTATCCAGATTGTTATTAATACTTTTTCCAAAATTACTGTTGTTTGATCTTGTGCTTAAAAAGAGCGTTGATGCTGTGATATTATTTTTAATTTTTGAATCAAGGATGACAGAGTAGTTGGTCACAGTGATATAAGAGGGGATATCTGCTGCTGAGTCTCTCCCTGCTGTCCATGCGCCGTATATCCTGTTGTTGTCGAATTTGTCATATTTAAGCTGCATTACGAATGAGGCTCCGTACTCGGGTTTACTCGGTGAACTTATTGTCATTAGGATGTGACCTGTATTAACATCAAAAACGTTGTCAGTTTGCTGGGTAGATACATTAGTAAGAAATACATCCCCTGTGCCGTTAGGCGT
This sequence comes from Synergistaceae bacterium, assembly GCA_012513245.1. The sequence goes on from JAAZCN010000049.1 coordinate 1,853, forward strand.
CGAGTCGTTCGGATCAAGTACGCCCAGTATGTTTTCGAATTCATCACTTGGCGAGTTGACTGACTTGACGACTACGTAGTCGCTCCACTTATGGATTCCTGTAATGGTCAATCCGCCGCTTAGGGGCTTAACTGCCGGGGTTACACGGCATCTTATCACGCCGACTTCCCAGTCTGTAACAGTAGCTCCCGTTTTAAGATGGAACGTACCGGTAGTATCAAGGATCTTTCCTCTAATGGGACTACTGTCACCAGAAACAAGCTGCCAGTAATAGCTGTTCTTGTTAGCCCCGGTGGGCGTAGCTTCTGTGACTGTGATATC
>JAAZCN010000336.1 GCA_012513245.1 Synergistaceae bacterium
GCCCGGGTGTATCAATAATATTGATAAGGCAATCGCCCCAGAAGCAGGTAGTCGCGGCAGATGTGATCGTGATACCACGCTCACGCTCCTGGTCCATCCAGTCCATAGTAGCAGCGCCTTCGTGAGTTTCGCCCAGCTTGTGCTTACGGCCTGTGTAGAACAGGATACGCTCTGTCGTTGTAGTTTTACCCGCATCTATATGCGCAGCAATTCCAATATTGCGCACTTTACTCAAGTCGATGCCCTGCATCGTCAACACCACCAAACTAAAACTTTGAAATTTTTGTTATTTCCACTACCAGCGGTAGTGTGCAAACGCACGGTTTGCTTCCGCCATGCGGTGTGTATCTTCTCTCTTTTTGACAGAACCGCCTTCGCTTTTACAGGCATCGGTAAGTTCACGCGCAAGACGTTCAACCATCGGTATACCCTTGCGTGAACGAGAGAAATTAATGATCCAACGAATCGCAAGAGCCTGGGCTCTTTCAGGTTTGACCTCTACAGGCACCTGATATGTCGCTCCGCCAACCCTTCTTGGGCGAACTTCGACGAGGGGACGAACGTTGGTCATCGCTTTTTCAAATACTTCTGCAGGTTCGATACTGAGCCTGCTTCCAGCCAGATCCAGTGCTCCATAAAAAATCCTCTCTGCCGTGCTCTTTTTTCCACCGAGCATCAGGCAGTTGATGAATTTTGAAATTGCCGGGTTCGCATAAACTGAATCGGGCGGCGTTATACGTTTTTTTACATGTCCTTTGCGTGGCATATAGGACCTACCTCCCTTTAATAGTACAAATTACTTCTGTTTGCGAGCGCCGTATAAAGAACGGCTCTGACGACGATTTTCAACGCCACCGCAGTCAAGAGTTCCCCTGATTATGTGATAACGAACACCGGGCAAGTCCTTTACACGTCCACCACGGACCAGGACTACAGAGTGTTCCTGCAAATTATGTCCTACTCCCGGTATATAAGCAGTGACTTCTAATCCGTTAGTAAGACGCACACGTGCGACTTTACGGAGAGCAGAGTTAGGCTTCTTAGGAGTAACAGTATAAACACGGGTACAAACTCCACGACGCTGCGGATTTTCCTGAAGTGCAGGTGCGCTCAGGCTGCGCCTCTTGTCTTCTCTGCCGTTACGTATGAGTTGGCTTATTGTTGGCAAATAGCTCCCTCCTTCCTTATAATATATATTTCTACTTTTTAAGAAGTGCTGCGGCCGCTGTTTTTCTGGTAACGGCGCATGCCCTTCCTAATTGCAGTGATGTTTCTGCCCATTCTACGGGCACTCCGCGTTTTGACGCTTCTGAGATTATTTCTTCTGCCTGAGGACAGTTCGCTTCTTTAGAAATAAAGACTTTCTTTACTTCATCTGCCTTAAGCTTCCTCAGTACTGAGTTTATCCCAGCTATCCTTCTTGATGAAGCGAGTTCGTTTAAAGGCACACGAACACCCCCTGTGCAAAAGCGCACCGAAGTATATTAACAGCGGAAGCCTTCAGTGTCAATAAACACCTTGGCTTCCGCTAAAATATTTATGTAATTTCTTATTTAAATATTATTTTTTAGGTAAAACTACTTACCTTGCTTTCCCACAAAACGTGGGAAAGACGGTGGAAAGGTAAAACTAATTACCTGCATACTGTTATTCTGTATCCACCGCTAATGTTTCTTCCTGTCCTGAAAGCGTTGGCTCTGCAGTTTCGGTGATAACGACCTTCCTGTATCTCTCGATCCCTGTTCCTGCCGGGATAAGAAGTCCGATTATTACGTTCTCCTTAAGGCCTACCAGGTTATCGACGTCTCCCCTCACAGCCGAAGCTGCAAGAACCTGAGCCGTCTGCTGGAACGAAGCCGCGGACAGGAAGCTGTCTGTAGCCAATGCCGCTTTGGTAACGCCGTGAACAACAGGTCGCCACTGAGGCTGTTCTCTCAGACGTCTTACAAAAGAGACCCTCTGGATAAGCTGCTTATAATCTGAGGGTGCCTGTTTGGGACGCACTGTTATGTCCTCTGCCCCTGATGGAGCAATGCTGTCTAGGACTTTGCTGGTTATTTCCTGGCCCGCTTCAGCAACGATGTTTCCTTTTTCGTCCTTAACATCTTCGAGAAGTACTTTACCAAGTGCTCTCTCTGTCAGGACTTGTCTGATGACTTTTTCCCTCGTTATTATGTTTCCTTCAGTTTCAATTCCTGATATAGATCCTTCGACTATTCCCCTAACTATTGAACCATCAATATTATGGATGATATTTTCGATGACCTCTCCATCAGAGTTGATAGCCTGCGTAAGCGGTTTGCCAAAGTAATGTTCGATCAGGACGTGATGCATCGAATCAGTCAGATTGATATGCTCCGGTGATTTCCAGAGTTTGATCTCGCTTATGTTGTTTGCGCTCAATGTCTTAATTGCAAGGGAGTCGACCAGTGCATCCATGGGAATGATCACTTTTCCGTCACTCTCAACATCAGCTGCAAACCAAGCAGAATCTTCACTCTCGTCCAGAATGTTCGTATCCCTAACCAACATCGGCTGAGGAGGCAATGCAACGATTTTTGCAAGGTCTGCCGCGGTGAGTCTGGTACCTACTTTAATTATGGGCTCTTCCTGTCCTTCAGACCTGAACTCCTTTATAAGCTCGAGGCCTTCCACAGTCCTTCGGAAGCTTGCGTCTCCGAGTACCACACGCAGTTCGCCCTCTTTGTCCCGGACTGTGAGTTCCCCTGTTGTTCCACCGGGGCTGAGCATCTCTCCAAGTACCGCCTTTGTAATGTGGTCAGAAACCTCACCATCTTTTTTGATAAAATCGCCGGGTGCATCAATTATTTTGCAGTCTCTCAGATAATTGTAAGATTCCTCCAGCGAAGCCCGATTTTGCTCCGAGGTCAGACTGGTGCTCTCTTCAAGATCCTCTTTCCATACCAGTTCACCGGAAACAAAAGAGCTGTCTCCCTCTTCCAACACCCGTACACGGTTGACCGGCGCAACTTTGCGAAGTATCGTCTCAATGTGTTTATCATTGATCGAGACACCCTGTGACCGGTAAACTTCCTGGATACCGTCAAGCAGATAATGCTGAACTGCTTCGAGTCCTTCTACTTCCAACAGCTGTTGAGGATCTATATATCCCTCTGTCAATAACATTCCCTTTGATATAGTACATCCCTCCTCTATTCCTGAGAGCAGGTTCTGGGATGCCGGGATATTATAGGAGATCCTTTCTTCAGAGCCGTCTTCCTTGATTATGCCAATGATCAGTTTTTTCTTGCCGTCCATCTCTCTGATCTCAAGAAGTGTGCCTCCTACTTCAGCAAGGATCGCGACCTTTTTGGGTCTGCGGACCTCGAAAAGCTGTTCTATCCTTGGAAGACCCTGAGTGATGTCTTCTCCTGTAAACTGACGGACTCCTCCTGTGTGGAAGGTCCTCATTGTAAGCTGTGTTCCCGGTTCACCTATAGACTGAGCTGCAACGACTCCGACAGCTTCTCCGATCGCAACCTTTTTTCTTGTTCCAAGGTCTCTGCCGTAGCAGGCTCTGCATATACCATGCCTCAAACCGCATGTAAGAGGGCTGCGTACCCAGATCGAATCTATACCCAGTGATTGGATATACTCCGCTTTTTCAACTGTTATCTCTTCATCCCTTACGAGCAAGATCTCGCCTGTTTTCGGATTCGGAATATCACGGAGGCTCGTTCTTCCTGTAAGTCGTTCAGACATTGAAATAGTAGCCTTCCCATCCTGCTGGAGGAGCGGACGTACTTCGACACCCTGATCAGTACCACAGTCTTCTTCCATTATTATAAGGTCCTGTGCGACATCGACCAGGCGCCTCGTGAGATAGCCCGATTTTGCAGTACGGAGGGCAGTGTCAGCGAGCCCTTTTCTTGCTCCGTGAGTAGAGATAAAATATTCGAGTGTGTTGAGACCCTCTTTAAAGTTGGCTACGATAGGATAGCGTATTATACGTCCGGAAGGATCCGCCATAAGTCCGCGAATACCAGCCATCTGAGCTACCTGTCCACGTGAGCCTCGGGCTCCGGAGTCAACCATTATTCTCAGAGGGTTCGTCTCTTTCATGCTTTCCATGATCTTATCGGCAATACGACGTCCCGCGTCAGACCAGAGGATATCCTTCTGTCTCATATACTCTTCTTCAGTAAGGATGCCCATCTCATACTGAGATGTAAAATCCTCTTCCTGCTCAAGAGTTACGTCCAGTATCTCTTTCTTTTCCGGAGGCACTATTACGTCGCCGACTCCGAGACTTATGCCGCTGTATGTTGACCAGCGATACCCGAGCGTCTTTATCTCGTCGAGCATTTCGACCATAGAGGTCTGTCCCACCTTGTCGTATGCCGTATCCAGAAGGGATGCCATTTCTTTTTTATTTATTGTTTTATTGATGAATCTCAGGTCAGGATCAAGTGCTGAATTAAAGAGCACGCGGCCCGGTGATGTCTCTATCCACTTTCCGTCAACTGTCTCACAATTCCATGCCGGGTTATTTTTCAGCC
>JAAZCN010000337.1 GCA_012513245.1 Synergistaceae bacterium
GACATATTCGAGGAGTTCAGGCGTAACAAGAGCAAGCCTTGTCGAAAAAGTCAGGCTTCCTTTGGCTGAGCAGCTTCCCCAGATAGACTTCACTGTCTTGATATTTACTGAAGTCGGATTCACCTTTATCTTTTTCGTCCATAAGGGAAGCAACCTGCGCAACTCCTCGTAAAGTGCTCTTTTGTACCAAACCTCAAAAGTTTTTCTTTCACTTCCGGATGTGCATTCCGCAATGTAAAAAATTCCATCTTCAAGCCTTAACGCTTCATTTTCGTTAGAAACAACACGCTTTAAGGGATATTCTACCCCTTTATAAAAGAATATTTCACCATTTTCATACATGTGTGGGGTGGGGATCTCGTTTTTCTTTCCCTTGATCTTTTTCATAAGTCCATCAATATGGGGAAGGAGGGTTCGGTTTATCTCTATGGATGAAAGTGTCATGGGCGCGGCTATAAAGAAGGCCCCCGCTGTTGGATCCAGACCCACGGAAATCCTTTTACGCCTAATACTTCTCCGTACTTCGAAGTCAATTGAATTGATGCTTAGAGTCTCCTTCATGTCTATCCCCCGCAGTCCTAAAGGTATACTATAACAGTAATGGTCTAAAAGGGGCACTATTACTGAGGCGCTCACGATCAAAGACGTCTAAATTTGATGCTGCAGCTTCAAGCTGAAAAAGTGGAGAGATGATCGGTGGAAAAAACAAAAAAGGACCGGAAACCAGTAAGAGATAAATTTTTGCCTATTGACAGGGAAGACATGAAAAAACGTGGCTGGGAAGAGCTTGATTTTCTTGTCATTTCCGGCGATGCTTATGTTGACCACCCAAGTTTCGGCCACGCGATAATATCGAGGTGGCTCGAAAGCTTGGGTTTTCGCGTCGGTATAATTGCTCAGCCTGACTGGCGAAGCACAGAAGATTTTAAAATAATGGGGAGACCTCGCCTGGGCGTCATGGTAACTTCCGGCAATCTAGATTCCATGCTCAACCATTACACTGCTTCCGGCAAAAAAAGAAAGACAGATCCTTACTCTCCCGGCGGAGAGGCAGGACTGCGGCCTGACAGGGCCACAATAGTCTACTGCAACAGAGTAAGAGAATTGTGGAAGGACATCCCTCTTGTGATCGGAGGGATAGAAGCCAGCCTTCGAAGGATGGCTCATTATGATTATTGGGGCAACGACGTAAGAAGGTCCATACTTGCAGACAGCCGTGCAGATCTGCTTGTTTTCGGCATGGGAGAGCTTCCTGTAACTGAGATAGCACGTGCTCTCTCTCAGGGAAGAGATGCAAGCCGGCTAAGAGACGTCCCCGGTACCTGCTGGAAGACCCACGATCCCGAAAACGCAGCTGATGCTGTGATCCTTCCATCTTTTGAAGAGGTAAGGTCGGATAAAAAAGTATTCGCACAGGCATTTAAAAAATTCTATCTTGAACAGAACCACGCGAGAGGAAACAGGCTCATACAGGATCAGGGAGCCTGGAATGTTGTACAGAACAGGCCTGCAAGACCGCTCACAGAGAAAGAGATGGATAAGGTCTACAACCTGCCCTACACAAGGGCTGCCCATCCTTGCTATGATGAAGCAGGCGGCATCCCGGCGCTCGAAGAGGTCCGATTCAGCATAACC
>JAAZCN010000338.1 GCA_012513245.1 Synergistaceae bacterium
AAGGTTCACAGCACGGTGGGAACTATTTTTCATAGCTCTTGTTCCTACTTTTTTGATTTACTGGTTTAACTGGAATTCAGCATGGAAGAACGGGCTTAGACTTATAAATGAGTCATCGGGCGAAGACGTAAAATTCAACGCTTCAAAATGGGTGATAATAGTCGTAGCAGCACTTTTGGCAATAGTAAACGCATTGAATGCAATGGGTTCGTGGGGAACATTCCTCCAATTTATGAATCCGACCCCCTTTGGGGAATCCGACCCATTATTTGGTCTTGATGTGGGATTTTATGTTTTTACACTCCCATTCATAAAATATATCCAGTCCTGGCTTCAGGGAGTATTGGTAGTACCCCTTTTGGGAACTTTCACATCTTATTTTATGACACGCTCTCTTTCTCTGGACGGAACTAAATTGACGACGTCCTCAAGAGCCAGGCTGCACATGTCACTTCTTGGAGCGCTCCTTCTTCTTCTATGGGGTGCCGGATACTGGCTTGCGAGATATGATCTTCTCTTTTCTCCGACAGGGGTGGTGTTTGGGGCTGGCTACACCGATATAAACATATTGCTTCCTGCTTATAAAATACTTACCGCCGCAGCTGTTGCCGCAGCGGTCCTTCTTCTTATGAATTTCTACAAGCCAATGTGGAAGATGTCTGCGATATTGATAGGAGTCCTTCTTTTACTGGGCTGGGTAGCAAGATCTTTTGTCCCGGGGCTTGTTCAGCAGTACAGAGTAAAGCCAAATGAGTACGAACTGGAAAAACCATTTCTTGATTACCATCTGGATTATACGCGCAAGGCTTTTGATCTCAATGACGTAAAGACCGTAGCATTTACACCTGAGGATGAGGTCACACCGGAAGAACTGCTGGCTGACCAGGAGACGGTGAGGAACATTCGTCTGTGGGACTATGCCCCGCTTCTCAGGACATATAAACAGCTTCAGGCGATAAGAACTTACTATGATTTTAATGATGTTTACATAGACAGATACATATTAAACGGAACAAACAGGCAGGTAATGCTATCCGTAAGGGAACTGGATCTTTCAAAACTTCAGAACCAGACATGGGTGAATATGCATCTGGAATTTACTCATGGATACGGAGTTGTTATGAATCCTGTAAACGAAGTCGCTCCGGGAGGTCTGCCCTCCTTCTTTATAAAAGACCTGCCGCCAAGATCTACTGTTGACATAAGACTTGACAAACCCCAGATATATTATGGATCAATGTCAATAGAGAATTCTTATGTCCTGGTCAATACTGATGTAAAAGAGTTCGACTATCCAATGGGAAGCTCTAACGTAAGGAGCACGTACGAGGGTGATGGTGGAGTAGATATAGGCTCTTTCTGGAAAAAACTTCTCTTTGCACTCAGGTTCCGGGATACGGAGATCCTCTTTACAGGTGCGCTTAGACCCGAGAGCCGTGTACTTTACTACAGGAATGCTCGCGAGGCGCTTAATGAAATTACGCCCTTCCTTATCTTTGATCAGGATACCTATCCTGTCATATTCGATGGCCGAATAATATGGGTCCAGGATGCATTTACATGGACTCACAGGTATCCCTATTCAAAACCGGTTATGACTGCCGATCCGACCCTGAGCCACTTCAACGGGGTCAATTACATAAGGAACAGCGTGAAGGCAACTGTTGATGCCTATGACGGGAAAATGTCCTTCTACATCGTTGATGAAAAGGATCCGCTTGTACAAACCTGGAAGAAAATATTCCCTGATATCTTTAAATCCGCAGGTGAGATGTCTGAGGAGCTTTGGAAACACATGAGATACCCCGAAAATCTTTTTGAGGTCCAGACTGATGTCTACAGGACATATCATATGACTGACACTAACACCTACTACAACAGGGAAGATGTGTGGGAAGTCACACCGGTAGGGCGTAAGAGAAGAATTTCGCCGAACTATTTAACAATGAAGCTATGGGGTGAAGAAGATCCGGAATTTGCAATAATTGTACCTTACATGCCGCTTGGAAGGGATAACCTGATTGGCTGGATGGCAGGTCGATGCGACCCGGGGAACTATGGAGAGCTTCTTGTCTATCAGTTCCCGAAACAAAAACTGATATATGGTCCGGCTCAGATCGAGGCATTAATAAATCAGAAGCCGGAGCTCTCATCGCAGCTCTCACTATGGAGCCAGAGAGGGTCAGATGTAATAATAGGTGATTTGTTGGTCGTACCGATAGGTAAATCACTGCTTTATGTACAGCCTCTCTATCTCAGAGCCGAGAATGGCGAACTCCCTGAACTTAAGAGGATCATAGTATCGACCGGAGGCAGGGTTGAATGGGATGAAACATTTGCAGGGGCGCTTGAAAGACTGATAGGGAAAAAAGTTGCAGAAAAAGGATCTACTGTCAGGCCGGGATCAGTCGCTGATATGGTGGGAGGAAGCGAAAACGGTGACTTGTCCGGAGATAACGCACTTGGAGAAAAAGATATTTCAGCTCTTGCGAAATTTGCCCAGGAATTGTACAACTCAGCTCAGGAAGCTCAGCGTCAGGGAAACTGGGCGCTGTACGGAGACAAGATAAAAGAACTGGGTAAAATTATATCGGAGCTGGAAGAGAGGTCTAAATATTAATGTTCACAATACTTTTCGGAGCATTGGCAGTTATCGTGCTTGTTTTTATGTGCTTTGGAATTTATATTTTTGCAGCATATGTTTTTTCCAGACTGGGTGAAAAGTTCAGGATAGGATCTTTCTTCCAGTTCCTTATACCTTTCTATAATGTAGTGCTTATTTGCGACTGTGCGAGGATATCCCGCTGGTTCACTGTTGCGATAGTTGCTCCGGGAATTGTAACTGCTGCTATGAACATTGTAAGTTTCTATGTTTTTGCTGAGCTCTTCAGTTCAGGAGCAGCTATGGTAGCTTTTGCTGCAAATGTATATCTTTGGGGAAGAATTGCAGAGCGACTTGGAAAAAACTTTTGGCTCTGGGGTATTATCACCCCTATTTTCCTTGGTCTGCCTGTTTTGGTCCTGGCTTTTGACGGCTCTATGCCGGTCAGGGACAGGGAATCTTCAGATAAAGGGGAGACAAGATATATAAATGTCTAACGGTATAAATTTAACTCCCCTTTTTTCATTGAAAAAAGGGGAGTTTCTTAGAGGCAAAACAAGATACATAAAAAATTCTTTTAGGCTCATGATTTTTTTGATGCTGTTTCTACTTCTAAACGGAAGGGCATGGCTGTGGGCTGAAGAGAATCAAATTGTCTTATCAGATGATACTGTCCCAACTCATGAAGCATCGCAGATAGTTGTCTCCTCAGACTTGCAGGAAGATAGCAGCGAGACTTTTGTTCTGCCGGATATATATGAAATTTCTATCAACATGATCTATCCCGGAGAAGGAGATAAAAAAACTGAGTTGACGACTTCCATAAAAAAGTTATTGATCGAAGGCAGGGGAAAAGATGCCGCTCAAAAAATTGGAGAGGTCTTAGGGCGTCAAAGGAAAAATTCAAAGGCATATCTGGGTTTTTACTGTAAAAAAGCCCTGCCTTCAATCATGGGGGGGCTCAATGAGAGGGCTCAGTTTCTCAGCTGGTTTTTAATCGGTTATGGAAAATCAGGATTAGTTATGGTTTCTAAAGAGGGCATCGAAAAGCTAAGTGCCTCGGGGAGACGAAGAGGAGAATTCTGGAAATTTGTTGAAGAGGGAAAAGTTCCATCTGAAAAACTTGAGAGGATATACGAGACAGATGACGCCGTCTATATTCCTTTTTCATCAGGAGAGATCTTTATACTCGATATAGTTGGTTCAGATCAGGGAGAGGCTGCTGTATGGAAGATCCTTCCGGAAGGTATAAACAGGAAAACTTGGTCCGCCGGCCCCTGGGAGAGAGAGATAACCATAAGAGGCGACAGGGTCAACTGAGGTAATACCCATACAAGCCTTATGTTATATTCCACAGCTAAAAATATCTTTTGAAAGGTGTTGTAAAAATGAAAGTAAAATCGATATTAGCTCTATTTCTGGTATTGGCGATCTCGCTATTTTCGATGCCAGTCTTTGCAGCATCTGATTGGGACACATTTACAGCAGAGATGGAGAAAAGAAGCAA
>JAAZCN010000339.1 GCA_012513245.1 Synergistaceae bacterium
GGCATATGAGACCATCTCATATGCTTCTTCAGGTGAAGATGGATCAAATACCGGCAGGTTCGCATATTTGGCAAAGTGTCTCGTATCCTGTTCAGTCTGGGAAGACCATGGTCCCGGGTCGTCAGCAACGACAACTACCATCCCGCCCTTAACACCAACGTAAGAGAGGCTCATGAGCGGATCGGCGGCAACATTCAGTCCAACCTGTTTCATAGTGACCATCGATCTTGCCCCTGAATAGGCAGCTCCGGCAGCAACTTCCATCGCTGTTTTTTCGTTTGTTGACCACTGGACTTTTATTCCCGGAATTTTCTCATTTAAAAGTGTCTCGATTATCTCTGTCGAGGGAGTACCCGGATAACCGGAAACGATACTGACCCCTGCACTGGCAGCTCCAAGGGCTATCGCCTCGTTTCCCATACAAACTCTTTTAGTCATTTAAAACCCTCCTTAACGTACAAAAAAAAGCCCATCATAGAAACGACAGGCTCCTAATAATTTAAGAGTATTTAATGCCTAGTCTGTTCTATTCTGCAAATCTTCTGTCTGACTCTTCTCTCTTTGGAAAGAGGCTCTCCTCTTCCTGCCAGAATGTTTATAGCATTTCAAAAAATAAAGTCAAGTCAAAAAATCGTTATATTCGTGAGATTTTTGATGGTTCCATTTCACGCTTTAACTTCCGCAGGAGTATCCAGGAAAAGAGTCCTGTCATTAAAGCAGCCCCTAAAAATGCTATCGGCTGAAACCACCAGACATAGTCAAGGGTCAGTATCTGTGACAAAAAGTGAGCGGCCGGTACACGAACTATCAGTGAGCGGAATATTTGCGTGAGAAGACCGAATGTTGAAAATCCTGTAGCCACAAAAAGAGCGTTGTATATTACGCTGTAAATGACCATCGGATAGCCCGCTATCGTAATACGGATCGCCTGAGCCGCTATCCTTGCGATATCCTCTGTCGGTCTGAAAAGCTGAATGAATGGGAAAGGAAAAAGACAGACGGTAAGCCCAAGACCACCCGTGACCACCGTGCTTATTATTAAGGCGGATCTTATGCCTTTTTTCATACGCTTCAGGTCACGCCTGCCGTAGTTGAAGGCAAGGAACGGCACCAGCGCATCGTTAATTCCCATCAGGGTATTGAAAGCAAGGTCCTCTATCCGAAGCCCTACCATCCATGCTGCCACTGCCTGGGAACCGAATGTGCCGGAAAGTATATTGTTGACGCTGCCCATACCCAGTGCAACGCTTGCTGTCGAAAGAGTTACAGGAAACCCGATAGCTGTGATCTTTCTCCACAGAGGTGCCATTGAAAGTCTGATATAAGGTTTGAAAGGGACCTGAATATCGCTGTCTGTCTTCATTTTTTTTATAAGATAAACGATACCGGCCAATCTTCCGACAAATGTTGCAGCTGCTGCCCCTGTTATTCCCCATCCCAGTGTAAATATGAATATCGGATCAAGAATTATATTAAGACCGTTGGATACAAGAAAATACTTCAGAGGTATCATTGTATTTCCCTGACATCTGAAGACCGAGTTCACCACATACGAAAAACTTATCAGTACTAAAGTTGGAGGTATCCACATGTTGTAAAGCCATGCTTGGCGCAGTATATCTGCGTCATGTGCACCCAGGGTCCTGAAAAAAATATTCGAGGTGTATGGAAAAAGAAAAGGGGCCCAGATGAGACAGAGCAGGTATGCAAATCCCATCCCTGCAAGAGCCGTATTTCTTGCTTCTTCAAGGTTCCCCTCTCCCAGCCTCCTTCCGCAAAGTGCCGTCATTCCGTTCCCTACTCCTTCCAAGACAGCAAAAACACCTATCTGAACAGGAAATGTATAAGAGATAGCAACCATGTGACTCTCTCCGAGCCATGAGATAAAAACTGTATCCACAAGATGGAAAAGAGTGTGGAAGAGTACCATCGCTATTGATGGTAACGACAGTTTTATAAGTGTGCTCAGCACAGGCCCCTTGCCCAGATCAACCTTCCCCTTGAGCCGGGTCATCCTCTTTATTGTCTTAAATAATTTCATTCAGATTCTCCTTGTGGAAATATTCGGTCTATTATAATGCAAAACCGGAATGAGATATTATAATGTTGCATAAGGGGGGGTGTATTAATGTTTAAAAGTTTTATGGAAATAATGGACAGCAGCGGCTGTCTTGCGGGAAGTAAAGTGGTCCTTGCTGTTGCAGATGCAGAAAGTATTGAGGCCATAAGGCTTGCAATGGAGAGAGGACTTGGAAGAGCGATACTTACAGGAGACAGCGCGCTGATCCTTCCGGCTGTAAAAGAGAACGGGATCTCTGATAAAGTGGAAATAATCCATGCAGAGTCCCTCCCGGCAGCCGCGGCTATCGCAGTGCAGTGCATAAGAGAAGGAAAGGGCAATGCTCTGGTGAAAGGACTGATCAACACCTCTGACTTCCTGAAGGCCGTGTTGGACAGAGAAAACGGCCTTAGAACAGGACGCCTTCTCAGCCACCTGGCGGTAATGGAGATACCCGGGGAGAATCACCTCTCTTTCTGCACAGACAGCGGATTCAACGTTGCACCAAACCTTGACCAGAAAAAAAAGATCCTGAGAAACGCACTTGAGGCTATAAGTGCACTTGGCTACAAACACATAAATGTGGCATGCATAGCCGCAAATGAAAAGGTCGATCAAAATGTCCCATCGACAGTAGATGCCGCAGGACTTGTAAAAGCCTGGGAAAACGGCGAATTTGACGACCTTCCTTGCTCGTGCACAGTAGAAGGGCCTATGGCAATCGATGTCGTAGCATCTCAGAAGTTCGCCGAACATAAAGGTATCAAGAGTAAAATAGCCGGTAAGGTGGATCTCACCCTTGTGCCTAACATAGAATGCGGCAACGTGCACTGCAAGACACTCGTACATTACTGCCACGCACAGATGGCCGGGATGGTGCTTGGTGCCATGGTACCGATCGTACTTGTCTCCAGATCTGATCCGCCTGAATCAAAATTCCTGAGCATGGCTCTCGCATGCATCATTTCCGGAAGGATGAATTAGCAATGTATAGAATACTGGCTGTAAATCCCGGATCGACTTCAACAAAGGTAGCAGTGTACCAATGCGGTGAAGAGATCCTGAATGAAAACATACCTGTAGATCAGGGGCTCATCTCAACTTACAACTCTGTTTTGGATCAGCTTGAACATAGATTTAACCTTGTCAAAGGTGTACTCTTAGACAACGACCTTCCTCCCGACATGTTCGATGCCGTAGTCGGAAGGGGGGGGCTTCTGGCGCCCATACCGAGCGGGACATATGTCGTAACAGAAGAGATGACAGATTATCTCAAAGAGGCCCCTAGGGGGGAACATGCGTCAAATCTGGGAGCGTTCATAGCTAAAAAATTCGCAGACATGGCAGACTGCGATGCTTTTGTTGTCGATCCTGTCTCCGTAGATGAACTTACTGAAGTAGCAAGGATCTCCGGCGCTCCTGAAATCAAAAGGCCAAGCCTCGTCCATGCGCTGAACCAGAAAGCTGTGGCAAGAAAGGTCGCGGCGGATATAGGTAAAAAATATGAGGACTGCAGATTCGTGGTCGCGCACTTAGGAACCGGCATCACCATCGGGGCCCATTGCAACGGTAAGATAGTTGATGTGGTTGGTGCAAAGGCTGACGGTCCTTTCTCCTCTGAACGCGCCGGAGGACTTCCCGTTGACGAACTGGTCGATCTTATCTTCAGCGGAAAATACACCAAAGAGGAGCTCAAGAAGAAGTTGCTTTCAAAATGGGGCTTAGTCGCCTATCTTGGCACGCGTGATATAAGGGAAGTATTCAAAATGGCCAAAAACGACCCGCAAGCTGCGATCATCCTGGAAGCTTTTGTATATCAGATCGCAAAAGGTATTGGAGAACTTTGCACCGTACTTGACGGCGAGATAGATTCAGTTATCCTCACAGGAGGCATGGCTTATTCCGATCGCCTTATGAAAATGCTGATAAAAAAAATAAAATTCCTGGCTCCCATAACAATAATACCGGGAGAAAACGAAATGGAAGCCCTTTTCAAAGGTGTTGAAAGGGTGTTGGAAAGAGAAGAAAATGCAAGGCTTTACCCAAGCGGTGAATTTATTGATTTTTAACTCGTTTATATTATCTTTAAAATAACTACACATAATACAGTAATTCTCCCCACTCCGTATCACACCGGATGTGAGAGAATAAAGACAATATAACTCGCTGGAGGTGTTGGTCTTGTTTTTTAAAAAACGCCGTGGAGGATGCCCTCCCTGAATATTGCTTTTACCTATCGTGGCGGTCGCCGCGTCATTTTCGTGGATCGTATCCAAAGTAAAGGAAATTACAAAAAGTTCAAAAGACGAAAAATAGTCGGGGGAATACAAATGCTTTTTACCGGAAAATTTTCTAAAGAAGACCTCAGAAAAAACAAGAGGCGATTTTACCTTATTGGGGGACTTATGCTTCTTCTTGGTTTTATCTCTCTCTCTATGCCTCTGATCGCCTCATTTGCAGTGGAAACGATAGTTGGCCTGCTTTTGATAGCAGTGGCTTTTAGTCAGGGCTGGAGCGCTTTCAGGGGGTTCAGTGACGGCGGAAAACCCTGGCCGGAGACCATTATGGCTGTTGCAGCCATGACAACAGGTTTCATTTTCCTGATCCATCCGATAGCCGGAGTAATGACCCTGAGCATAATACTGGCAGCATATTTTATGGCAGACGGAGTTACAAAAATTATCGAATACTTCAGGATAAGAGAAATAGATGGCTCTATCTGGATCCTTGTTTCAGGTCTTTTGGGGGTAATTCTTTCAGTAATGATGTGGAATAACCTCTTCACAGGTGCTGCTGTCATCGGGATCATACTGGGGATAAACCTTGTTTTCAGCGGAATAAGTCTCATATTACTCGGAAGGGGCTGTTCAAAAGCCTCCTGTGACGACAGATAGGGTAAGTTTTAGGGTCCTAATAATTGACTCAACTTTCCCACCTATTGTTACTAGTGGATTTAAAACTTCTGTTTCTCGTTTTCCCTGTACATCTATTTTGACACAGACACAGAGGGGGAGTCGGTTGGGGAGTCAGTTGCAAATCGATTGCAAATCAATTGTTAAACCTCAAAAACGACCCTCTTTGCCATCCCCAACAGGACAATTGTGAAACTGCGACCAATAC
>JAAZCN010000340.1 GCA_012513245.1 Synergistaceae bacterium
ATCCTATATGGTCCCCCGGGAACCGGAAAAACCTACAGTTCCATTCAATACGCCGTTGCTATAGTTGAGGGGAAACCGCTTGATGAGATTAAAGTTGAAGAATATGCAGACGTGTTCAGGCGTTACTCAGAATATAAAGATGATGGCATGATTGCTTTTACAACGTTTCATCAATCGTTCAGTTATGAGGAATTCATCGAAGGCATTCGCCCTGTTCTCTTATCAGAAGAGCAAACTGAGCCCGGACATGAAATTGAATATGAGATACATGATGGGATTTTCAAGGTTTTTTGCGATAAAGCAGGGGCACCCGTTAAGACCGCCGAAAAGTCTGATTTAGGAATAGGTAAAAGCCCAACAATATGGAAGGTTTCACTTGAAGGAACAGGTGACAACCCAACACGTACCGAGTGTATGGAGAAAACCCATATCCGTATCGGATGGGATCAATACGGTGAAATTATATCTGATACTACTGACTACAGCGTACATGGTGGGAAGACTGTTCTCAACGCCTTTTATAACAGGATGCAAATCGGTGACATTGTTATGTCCTGCTATTCAAACAAAACAATAGATGCTATAGGCGTTGTAACGGGAGAACCTGAGTGGCACAATGAATACCCACATTTTAAACGGCTGAGAAATGTAAATTGGCTTGCTAAAGGGATCAATGAAGACATCGTGGATCTCAACGCTGGGAAAGTAATGACTCTTTCTACTGTATATAAATTGTCGTTTTCTGTATCCGATGTATTGCGCTTGCTAAAGAAAATAAATCCAACTTTGCTCACGAATGACATAAATGTACCGAACCGTGTCTTTATAATCGACGAGATCAACAGGGGGAATATTTCAAAAATCTTTGGGGAACTGATAACATTAATAGAACCATCGAAACGTATCAATGCAAGCGAAGAGTTGCGTGCTACACTGCCTTATTCAGGACAAAATTTTGGAGTGCCGGACAATGTCTATATTCTTGGCACGATGAACACAGCCGATCGTTCCATCGCAATAATTGACACTGCTTTGCGCCGTCGGTTCAGTTTTGTTGAGATGCAGCCAGAATCTGAGTTGCTTCAGGGTGTTTCCGTAGATGGCATAAATATTGCTCAAATGCTTGAAACTCTAAACAAGCGTATTTCCGTATTGCTTGATCGTCAGCACACTATCGGACATTCCTATCTGCTTCCTCTTAAGACAGACCCCACGATCAATAATCTTGCCGGGATTTTTGAAAACAACATAGTCCCGCTTTTGCAGGAGTATTTCTATGACGATTATGAGAAGATCCAGTTTGTATTGGGAGATAATCAGAAGCCTGATGACAGTACGCGATTTATCATAAAAAAGAATGATATTCATGAACTGTTTGGCAACACAGATTTTAATTTCTCAGAATATTATGAGGTAAACAGGGAAGCATTCATGAGGAATGAGGCCTATGCCTTCCTGCAATAAGACCTACACCATAACCGAATATAGCGGGTTTACCCGCGGTGTGGAGGCATTTGGCTATGAAGCGCTTCCTCAAAAGACCTTTGACGCGTTAGAGGCCTTTATCCTTGCTAACACAGACGATGGAGAAACAGGAGCCGTTGAACTGCTGTCTCTTTCCGCTCGGCGCAGTGTGGGCAAGGTAATTACCGCTCGAAATTATGTCGGGCTTATTACGATGACTGACGGAACTGTGATAGAGATACTTCCAAAAATCAGTGGTGGTGACATATCTCAAAAAGAAACGAAGCAAATTTTTCTTGAGATGCTGAAAACACTTAATGACGTTAATTTTAAGAATTTCAACGTTTCTAATCTTCGGATTGACCGACTGAACCTTTTTGAGATCTTCATTAAGATGTTTCTGGACGAGGTCACAGTTCTCACTAAACAGGGGCTAAAATCCGCATATTCGGCGATCGAAGCCAATGAGAGGTTCTGTAAGGGTAAGCTTTTAACATCACAGGACATAAAACACAATTTGGTGACTAGGGAACGCTTTTATGTAAGTTATGACGATTTCAATATCAACAGGCCCGAGAACCGGTTGATCAAGACTACGCTCCGTTTTTTGTTGAAGGTTTCTAATGATATGCAGAACCGGCTATATGCCACACGCCTTTTGACTTTCTTTGAAGGAGTCGAATATTCCGTAAGTTATGACGGGGATTTTTCAAAATGTTTTCCTGATCGCAGCATGAACCATTACGAACGGGCCTTGTCCTGGTGTTGTGTCTTCTTGAAAGGCAACAGTTTTACAGCCTTTGCAGGCAGCCATGTTGCCCTGGCTCTTCTTTTCCCCATGGAAAAGGTGTTTGAAAGTTTTGTTGCTGCCAAGCTCCGCAAACTTATCGGCAGAGAAATCAAACTACGAACACAGGATAACAGGTACAGTCTTTTTGATATTCCTAACCGTGCCTTCGCCCTTCGTCCCGACATTGTATTGGAATTCGGTGGGCATACAGTTGTTCTGGACACTAAATGGAAAATCCTTTCAGACAATTATCGAAACAGAGGTATTTCACAATCTGACATGTACCAGATGTATGCATATTCTAAAAAATATGAGGC
>JAAZCN010000341.1 GCA_012513245.1 Synergistaceae bacterium
CATCTATTCTGGGCGATGCTCCCGAAGTGGTCTGGCCTTCAGCAGAACCGGCAGACATGAAGGAAAGAGGCACAATAAACAGTTCTTCTCTTATTTCAAAGGATCCCGAAACGGACCTGCTCTCCCTGATAAGCTGCCCGAACGGAAGAAGCAAACATAAAATATGGGAGCAGTTCGACTCTATGGTACAGCTGCACACCATCGAAGGACCGGGGGGGCCTATCGCCGTGGTCGAAGTGCCTGATACAAAAAGGGCATGTCTGCTTACTATGGAAGCAGAGCCAAACAAATGCCGGACAGATCCATACATGGGTGCCTCTGAAACAATGGCTCTCTCTCTGAGGGGACTTTGGATCTCAGGAGCAGAAGTACTGGGAATGACTAACTGCCTAAACTTTGCTTCACCCGAGGCCCCGGAGAAGTTCTATGAACTTGAACAGTCCATTAAGGGACTCGCTGACACATGCAGAAGCCTGGACTGCCCGGTAGTCTCAGGCAACGTCAGTCTCTACAACGAAACAGCGAGCGGACAGATATACCCTACCCCTCTCGTGGTAACTGCCGGACTTCTTGAAAACAGAGACAGACGTCTTCCATCAGGAAATGCAGGAGCCGGAGACATTCTCTACCTTGTTGGAGATCTTTGCGGTTCGCTGGGAGCTTCGCGCTATCAGGTCATGAAAAATGGCAAACCGGCAGGCAAAACTGTCAAACCGGATCACGCTAAAGAAAAGTCTTTCAGGGAAAGGGCAATGAAAACTGCTGCCGCAGGAGCCGCATCTTCCGGTCGCGCTTTAGCAGGCGGCGGTCTTGCAGTTACGCTTGCAAATGAGGCAATAGCTTCAGACAGAGGGATCTGTGTTGAACTTATCTCATCAACCCCAAGAGAAGAGATCCTCTTCTCTGAAGGCGGAGCACGTGCCATATACTCAGTCCCTAAAGAAAAAGAGAGAGTTTTCGAAAGTATCTGGGAAGGATTTCCCTGCACAAAGATCGGAACTGTTGGTGGAGAAAATTTTGAATGGAAAAATATGTTCAGCGTTGATCTCTCAAAACTGAAAAAATCCTTCATGGAGGGCTGTTTCTAAAAATGTGCGGCGTTTTCGGCGCTTACAGTATGAACGGCGCCTCCGTGCTCGAGGATGTTTATCTTGGCCTCTGCGCTCTTCAGCATAGAGGCCAGCTTTCTGCCGGAGTGGCATGGATAGAGGAAGGGACCGTAAACATCAAGAAGGGGATGGGACTCGTCCATGAAGCTCTGAACCAGAACTGTCTTTCCCGGATCCATGCAGATACTGCAATAGGACACGTAAGGTACGCCACAGCGGGAGGCATCCTGATAGAGGACTGTCAGCCGATCGGGGCCAACTACTCACAGGGACCGGTCGCGATAGCACACAACGGAAACCTTACCAATGCCCAGGGACTCAACAGCTATCTTGAAAACAAAGGCGCAATATTCCATACATCGTCCGATACAGAGACGATCCTACAGCTTATGGCCCACCAGCCGGGAATTGTCCAGCTGGAGGCTCTTGAAAAATCACTGGCAAAGATCCAGGGTGCATACAGCCTTGCGGTCCTCTTTGAAGGATGCCTTATAGCAGCAAGAGACCCCTGGGGTTTCCGGCCTCTGATCGTCGGTCAGAAGAATGAAACTATCTACGTGGCATCTGAATCATGCGCTCTGGACATACTTGGAGCAGAGATAGTCCGAGATGTCGAGCCGGGTGAGATACTCGTAATAGACAGGAGAGGCATGATCTCCCGAAAACTCTCGGTAAGCCCACCCAAGAGATGCCATTGTGCATTTGAGTATGTCTATTTTGCACGTCCTGACAGCGTTATAGACGGAAGATCTGTCTACAGGGCAAGAAAAGAACTGGGTATCAAACTGGCAGGATCTGCTGTCCCGGAAAATTCTGTCGTCACAGGGATGCCTGACAGCGGAACTCTTGCAGCTCTGGGATACGCTCAGAAAGCATCTCTTCCCTTCGAGATGGGGATAGTGAGGAACAGGTATGTTGGCAGGACGTTTATACAGCCCACACAGCTTGTGAGAGAGATCGGGGTCAAAATAAAACTGAACCCACAGCGCACCGCATTCATAAATAAAGAGGCTGTGGTCGTGGATGATTCTCTTGTCAGAGGTACGACCGCAGGAAGGATCGTATCTATGATAAGAGAAAACGGAGCAAAAAAAGTACACCTTCGCATAGCATCCCCGCCTGTATGTTTTCCATGTTATTACGGAATAAACACACCGAGTTCCGACGAACTCGCAGCAGCACAGATGGACATACCTGCCCTTTGTAAAAAAATCGGGGCAGACTCGCTTGAATACCTGACCTGTGAACAACTGAGGGACGCGATAGGACTTCCCTCTTCTGAGCTCTGTACGGCCTGCTTTGATGGCAGCTATCTTGAGAATGAGGATTACTCAGACCTTTTAGAGGTCTGACCTGAACCTGAAACTCCGTAGATCAACAATTTAGTGTAGAAGCCACGTAAAAGAAAAACATCGTACATAAATATTTTTGGAGGTGCTTGAGATGGAATTAAGTAAAAAGGATTTCATATATGAAGGCAAGGCAAAAAGACTCTATACGACAGACGATCCGGATCTTGTCATAGTGGAATACAAGGACAGCTTCACCGCTTTCAACGGAGAAAAGAAGGCGACTATGAGCGGTAAAGGTCAGCTCAACAACAAAATAAGCTCAAAGCTTTTCGAATATCTGAGATCAAAGGGTATAGAGTCACATTTCGTCAGGCAGACAGATGATATTCACCAGGTAGTAACAAGAGTTTCCATTATCCCGCTTGAAGTCATCGTAAGAAACATTACTACAGGATCGCTTTGTAAGAGGCTGGGCGTAAAGGAAGGGATGATCCTCCCCCGCCCTCTCGTAGAATTTTGCTACAAAAACGATGAACTGGGAGATCCCATTATCCTCGAGGACCATGCTATCCTTTTTGGATGGGCAACAGAAGAAGAGATAGCAAAGATCAAAGACATTTCGCTCAAAGTAAACTCGGTGCTTAAGGAATATTTTGCGGAAAAAGGGATCGTCCTGGTCGATTTCAAACTTGAATTCGGCAAAGATTCAAAAGGAAACCTCATGCTTGCTGATGAAATTTCACCCGACACATGCAGGTTCTGGGACAGTTCAACAGGAGACCGCCTCGACAAGGACCGCTTCCGTAAAGACCTCGGAAACGTCCTGGGCGCATACAAAGAGATCTGGAAGAGGATATCAGCGTAAAAAGATGAGCGGAATATTCGGGGCTTACAGCAAAACAGGAAAATCTGTTCTGGAGGAAGTCTACCTCGGACTTTACGCACTCCAGCACAGGGGACAGGAGTGTGCCGGAATAGCCTGGAGCGAGGGCGGGCGTATTGCAGTTGCAAAGGGAATGGGACTTCTCCATAATGCAGTAGGACAGCAGTGCCTGACTCAAAAAAACGCTTCATGCGCCATCGGACATGTGCGTTACACGCCGCTTCCGGGATCTCAGCTGCACAATGTGCTTCCTATAGGGGCAAACTACGCAAGGGGGGCTGTCGCTGTTTCACATGACGGACTCATCACCAATCTAAAGGAACTAACGGCCCAGCTTGAAAATCAGGGAGCCATTTTCCACTCATCAACAGATTCTGAGGCCATCATCCACCTCATGGCACATAAATCACACATGCAGCCTCTGGATGCCCTTATAGATTCCCTGCGCAAGGTAAAAGGATCTTACGCTGTGATAGTACTCCTTAACGGAGTCCTGATGGCAGCCCGTGATCCCCGGGGATTCAAACCCCTTGTAATAGGCAAAAAGGGTGAAGATTACTATGCCGCTTCAGAATCGTGCGCCCTGGATATCGTGGGGGCCAAACTGCTCCGCGACGTTGAACCCGGTGAGATGATCGTCATAGACGAGAGAGGCATGAGGAGCCTGAAGATACACCACGAGTGCTTCCGCGGAATGAGATGTTCATTCGAATATGTCTACACAGCCAGGCCCGACAGCATAATCGATGGCAGGTCGGTATATGAGGCACGTAAGGAAATGGGAAGGCTTCTGGCTGAACAGGCTCCGTGCCCTGAGGCCGAGATTACGGCGGGGATGCCTGACAGCGGCACTATTGCAGCAGTAGGTTATGCGGAGAGATCAAACATTCCGCTTGAAATGGGAGTCGTAAGAAATCGCTATGTCGGGCGGACATTTATCCAGCCAACACAGAAAGTCCGTGACCTGGGTGTTAAAATTAAACTGAACCCGATATCTGAAGTTTTCGACAATAAAAAAGCAGTAGTAATTGATGATTCGATAGTAAGAGGGACGACTGCAGAGAGAGTGGTCTCCATGATAAGAGCTTCGGGCGCAACCGAAGTGCATCTGAGAATAGCATCCCCTCCGGTGCTTCATCCCTGCAGATATGGGATCGATACCAGAAAAGAAGAGACTCTTGCCGCAGTCCGCATGACTCTCCCTGAACTGTGCAAAAAGATAGGCGCGGACTCCCTTGAGTATCTGAGCGAGGAAAACCTTACAGCAGCAATAGGACTGCCGGAGGATGAGATATGCACTGCCTGTTTCACCGGTAAATATATTGAGGAAAAAGATTTGAAAGCAGGTGCGTGATCTTGGATAAAAATCTTACTTATGAGAAGGCAGGAGTCAGCATCGAGGCAGGTGACTTATGGGTCGAAACTATAAAAGGCATGCTGAAAAAACGCACTAAGGACCCTAACTGCGTTGGTGGAGTCGGAGGATTTGCCGGACTTTACCGTATTGGCGGCGGAAAATGCATTGCAGCCTGCTGCGACGGCGTCGGCACAAAACTTGAGCTTGCAAAGAAGACAGGGATATATCGCGGACTTGGACAGGACCTTGTTGCAATGAACGTCAACGACCTTGTCACCGGAGGCGCAAGGCCCCTTTTTTTCCTTGATTACGCTTCATGTGGAAAGCTGAACGTTGATATTTTTAAAGAGATCCTTGAAGGTATCATTGACGCATGCAGTGAAAGTATGTGCGCTCTGCTCGGAGGCGAGACGGCCGAGATGCCTGATGTTTACGGCGAAAAAGGGTTTGACCTGGCCGGCTTTGCTGTAGGCTTGATCGACGAGGACAAAATAATCGATGGAAGCGCAGTAAAAGAGGGTGACATTATACTTGGACTCAGTAGCTCCGGTGCACACAGCAACGGTTACAGCCTTGTAAGAAAGGCTCTGGGCAAAGACGGGCTTAACGCGTCTCTTGATACGATCCCTACCGGCTGGAAAGAAAAACTTGCAGAAGCTGTCATGAGACCTACAAAATTATATGTAAGGGCCGCCCTTGCAGCAGTGGAAACAGGAACGGTGCACGGCATGGCCCACATTACAGGCGGCGGGATGTACGGAAACATCATCAGGGTGATCCCCAAAGGACTCGACATCGACATAGATTTCAACTCATGGGAACGTCCAAAGATCTTTGATCTTATTCAGAGCGCCGGCATAGAGGAAGATGAAATGAGGAAAGTATTTAACCTCGGTATAGGATTTGTCTTTATCGTTGATCCTGATGAGGCACATCTCGTTGAAAAAGCACTCTTCGCTTCCGGAGAGAAGGCTGTGAAGATCGGAAGGGTAATAAAGTGTACCTCCCGCGCATAGCTATACTGATCTCCGGTACAGGCTCCAACATGGAAATCATCCTCAAAGCCTGCCTGACCGGAGAACTTCCTGCAAAGGTCTCCTTTGTAGGGAGCGACAACATAAACGCAAAAGGACTTGCCACATCTGCGGCTCTTGGAGCTCAGACCCGTCTATTTTTTTACAAAAGATACGGAAGGAGGGCAGCAGAAGAAGCTATCGCAAAATCTGTCGAGGAGACAGAGACAGATTGGATAATACTAGCCGGCTTTATGAAGATCCTCTCTCCTGAATTTGTTAGAAAGTTCCCTGAGAAAATAATAAATATCCACCCTTCAATGCTGCCCTTATTCCCCGGTGCCCACGGGATACGTGACGCGTGGGAGGCAAAAGTCGACCATACGGGAGTGACTGTTCACATAGTAGACGAAGAGGTCGACCACGGACGTATACTTGCCCAGGAAAGGGTCGACATACTTCCTGAAGATACGCTAGAATCTCTTGAAGAGAGAATACACGGGGTCGAACACAGGATATACAAGGAGACTCTTAAAAAACATTTCTTAGAAAATCCAATATCTATCGAAAACCGGGAGGAAGAATAATCATGGAAACCAGAAAAGCGCTTATATCTGTCTGGGACAAGACCGGAGTTCTTGAACTGGCAAAGGGGCTAGCGGCACACGGATACGAGATAGTTTCAAGCTCAGGAACTGCCAAGCACCTTGAAGAGGGCGGAGTAAAAGTTACTGAAGTAGTTGACATGACAGGACTTCCTGCGATCCTCGGCGGCAGGGTGAAGACCCTGCATCCGGCTGTGATGGGCGGGATCCTTGCAAGAAGGGGACTCGCTCAGGATGACGAAGACAGAAAAAAGTTTTCGATACCCCTTATAGATGTAGTGGTCTGCACGCTTTACCCATTCGAAGAGACAGCACTCGAAGGGGCAGACCTCGACCATCTCATCGAAAAGATCGACATCGGCGGAGTCTCTCTGATAAGGGCGGCGGCAAAAAATTATTACCACGTGACAGTTGTTACTGATACGGCAGATTACGGATGCGTTCTTGAAGAGCTTGAAAAAAAACAGGAGTTTACGCTTGAATTCAAACAGAAACTCGCCCTCAAGGCCTTCCGCCTCACATCATCATATGACGCAACGATATACAAGGGCCTCTGCTCAGAGATAGGCATTGAAGAAGAGACCGAAGAAGACAAGATAATTTCACTGCGTAAGGTACAGGACCTGAGATACGGTGAAAACCCACACCAAAAAGCAGCGCTCTTTCTTCCCCCGCTTGAGAAGCAGCCATTTGAACAGCACTCAGGGAAGGAGCTTTCTTACAACAACCTTCTTGACATTGATACGCTTCTCCGTGGCTGTTCGGTATTTCAGGACCTCTGCGCCTGCACGATAGTAAAACACACCACACCATGCGGTACAGCTCACGGCAGAACACCCCTCGAGGCATTCAGAAAAGCCCTTGAGTGCGACCCTGTATCTGCGTTCGGCGGTCTCATAGGAATGACAAGAGGCGTTGACATGGAGACTGCAAAGGCTATCACCGAGACATTCTTCGAAATAGTTGCAGCACCTTCTTATCAGAAAGGCGTCGTTGAATATTTCAAGGAAAAAAAGCCAAATCTCCGTGTCCTCACGATAACTCCCGGATATGCTCCGAAACTGCAGATAACCGGCAACCGCTGCGGCTTTCTTGTACAGGAAGACATGCTGCCGCGTCTTCCTGAGATGAACGAAGGCAAGTGGGTCGGAAAAGCAAGACCGGATCTCTGGGATGACCTGATCTTTGCATGGAAGACAGCTGCGATCACCAAAAGCAACTCGATAGTCCTGGTAAAGGACGGAGCTGCTGTAGGGATCGGCGGAGGCTTCACAAACAGAGTCGATGCCGCAGAATACGCGCTGAAACTCGCATGTGAAAAGGCGAAGGGCGCAGTTTTGGCTTCAGATGCATTCTTCCCCATCCCTGACACCATTGAACTTGCCGCAAAAGAGGGTGTGGCTGCTGTAATACAGCCGGGCGGCTCGATCAAAGACGAAGAAGTCTTCAAAAGAGCCAAAGAACTTGGAATAAGCATGTTCGTAGGCGGCAGCCGCACGTTCAGACACTAAGGAGGGTCTCTTATGAGGATAATGGTACTTGGCGGAGGCGGACGTGAACATGCGATCGTCCACGCTTTTTCAAAATCCAAGATCGTCACAAAACTTTACTGCTGCCCCGGAAACCCCGGGATATCAAAACTTGCTGCATGTATCGCAGGAAACCCGTCAGATCCTCTTCAAATGACTGCGTTGTGCAAGAGGCTTGATATCGATCTGGTCTTCATTGGCCCGGAAGCCCCGCTGGTAGCTGGAACAGCCGACGCATTGCGAGATGCCGGTATCCTTGTGATGGGCCCGGGCAAACTAGGAGCGCAGCTGGAAGGCAGCAAAGTATTTTCTAAAAAATTCATGGAAAAACATGGCATACCAACTTCTTCCTTTGACTGCTGCCACAATATCGAAGAGTGCAAAAAAGCTCTCGACAAGAGGTCTGCCCCCTATGTGGTAAAGGCAGACGGACTTGCTGCAGGAAAAGGAGCATTCCTCCCCGAGACTAAAGAAGAGGCAATGACGATCTGCAGCATGATGCTGGACGATATGATACTTGGATCAGCAGGCAAAAATATTATCATAGAGGATCATGTCGAAGGACAGGAAGTGACTATCCTTGCTATAACAGACGGAAATACTGTCAGGATACTGCCCACGAGCCAGGACCATAAAAGAGCTCTTGACGGAGACAAGGGAAACAACACAGGTGGTATGGGAGCCTATTCTCCCGTCCCATGGATCGACGACTCTTTTATCAAAAAGGTCGAAGAAGTTGTCCTGATGCCCACGCTGGATGGACTAAAGAAAGAAAACATTCCCTTCTGCGGGGTCATTTACGCGGGCATCATGATAAAACCTGACGGTTCGCTCTCTGTGCTGGAGTACAATGTAAGACTCGGAGATCCCGAGGCACAGGTAGTTCTTCCTGTATTTGCCGGAGATTTTGGAGAGGCGATCTTCTCATGCTGCAAAGGTGATCTGGCTAAGATCCAATGGCCGCTCCCGGAGCACGTCGCTCTGGGAGTAGTAATGGCATCCGGAGGATATCCTGACAAGTACCAGACCGGGTGCGAGATAGTGATCCGCAACGAAGAAGTGAATGACACATATATCTACCACGCAGGAACGGCTCGTGACAACACAGGAACTCTCGTAACATCAGGAGGACGTGTCCTCACTGTTGTAGGGATCGGCTCGACTCTCAAAGAGGCCAAAGACCTTGCATACAGACGTGTTAATACGGTCTATTTCAAGGATGCGCATTACAGAAAAGACATAGGAGACAAATCATTGAAAGGGAATGATCTACAGTGAAGACTCCCCGGATAGGAATAATAATGGGCTCAGCCTCAGACATCCCGGTGATCGAAAAAGGTGTCAAGGTGCTCGATGAGCTCGGAATACCATACGAAGTGGCGATAGCCTCCGCGCACAGGACTCCCCGGGACGTTGAGGGCTACGCGGTCAACGCTGCAAAAAGAGGCATTGAAGTACTGATAGCGGCAGCAGGACTTTCCGCAGCGCTGCCCGGAGTAGTTGCGGCAGCGACCGGCCTCCCTGTAATAGGCATTCCAGTAAAGGGCGGGGCGCTGGACGGACTTGACGCACTCCTCTCTGTAACGCAGATGCCGCCGGGTGTTCCGGTTGGTTCGGTAGGACTGAACGCTTCACTGAACGCATGTCTTCTGGCGGTTAGGATAATATCGATCCATGACAAAGATCTAACGAAGAAACTTGAAGAGTGGACAAAGAAAAGGTCAATCGCTGTTGCGGAAAGCCGCTCTAAGCTCGCAGACCTTCCTGCAGCCCCAGAGGAGGCGTATCGGATTTGACGTTGTCAAATCGGGCAAGCAGTTGTTAGGAACAGCGGCATGTTTATTGCCGCGGGAGTCGGTAGCAAATCAGTGGGGAATCTATTGCGAGTCAATTGTTAAGTGCAGCCAGGTGAGACACAGAGGGGCAAACATTTGCTGAGCAGTGGCTGAGTAATTGTAAAATCCAAAAGCATTAAAATATAAAATCTTGAGGACCTAAATCACTGTCGTCCTCGAGTGTACCTATCGGGAGGAGACTGTTTCTCGTTAGAGAAACTCTGAAGACAAAATTAGTGTCCGCACTATGTCGAGTGCGCCCCGAGACCGGGGATCCAGTAGCTCTGAACCTTGACTATAACAAGCTTCTCAGGACCAAACAAAAGCCGCTCGATCCCCGATAGGATCATTCGAGGACAACGGGATTTTTGGTTCTTTTAAGGTCCTACAATTGCTCAGCTACCGCTCAGCCATCGCTCAGCAACTGCTCAGCAAAAGTTTTTAAACCATGCCCATGCTACTTCCCCTTAAAGACCGGCTTTTCTTTTTTGAAAAAGGCGTCTACCGCGTTCCTGTGGTCCTCGGTCTGTATGCACTGTGCCTGTAGGAGGGCTTCTTGCTCCAAAAGCTGATCCAGTGTCATTTC
>JAAZCN010000342.1 GCA_012513245.1 Synergistaceae bacterium
AGCTGATTGTCTATCCGTCTTGATTCATGACGTTCAGTACCGATTATACGAAGACCTCCCGCTTTGATTACCGCTTCATGTTCTTCTTTACAAAACTTTTTAAATTCGTCCTGGATATTTTTGTACTCCTGGTCGTTAACCTTGATATCCAGACCTTTTTTCTGCATCTCCTCACGAGCCATGAATTCCGCGTTGCCTCCAAGTACAATATCTGTTCCACGTCCGGCCATATTTGTAGCAACCGTAACTGACTTTAGACGGCCGGCCTGGGCAACGAAAGAAGCTTCTTTGTCATGCACCTTGGCATTGAGGACATTGTGGGGTATCTTTCTTGTGCGGAGCAGTCTGCTGACCTTCTCGGAGTTTTCGATAGATGTAGTGCCAACAAGAACCGGCTGCCCCTTTTCGTATGCTTCGAAGACTTCGTCGGCAGCCGCATTATATTTCTCTGCGATAGTCCTGTATATGGCATCGTGATGGTCCTGCCTTACCATTGGCATATGTGTTGGCACAACGATGACTTCCAAACCGTAGATCTCCTTGAATTCTTCCGCTTCTGTAAGTGCCGTGCCTGTCATGCCTGCAAGTTTTTCGTACATTCTGAAATAGTTCTGGAGTGTTATCGTAGCAAGTGTCTGATTCTCCCTGCCGACCTTTACACGCTCTTTGGCTTCAATAGCCTGGTGAAGACCGTCTGAATACCTGCGGCCAAACATAAGTCTGCCTGTAAATTCATCTACTATAACTATTTCTCCGTCTTTGACGACATAATGGACATCCCTTTGAAAAAGATGATGGGCTTTAAGTGATTGAGCTATTTTATGCGACAGCGAAGAGTTGGCAAAATCGGTGAAAAGGTTGGGTAGCCTCATTATTCTTTCTGCTTTTGCTATTCCTGTCTCAGTGAGAGCAAGATTACGTTCTTTTTCTTCGACCTCGAAGTCAGTGCCTCTTGTGAGCTCTCTTGCCACGCTGTCAGCTATCTTGTATGGCTCAGTATCATCTTCAGACGGCCCTGAAATTATCAGCGGTGTTCTTGCCTCATCTACAAGTATTGAGTCAACTTCATCGACTATGCAATAAAAAGGAACTCTTTGTACCTGCTGTTCTTTTTGTATTGCCATGTTGTCTCTTAGATAATCAAACCCGAACTCACTGTTGGTACCGTAGGTTACATCCTTTCGATAGGAAGAGGAACGATCTTCCTGTTCCATAAAAGGAGATATAACACCTACCGAAAGCCCCATCCCTCTGTAAACAGGACCCATCCATTCAGCGTCGCGCGCTGCAAGGTAGTCGTTGACAGTGATCACGTGAACTCCCCGGCCTGTAATTGCATTTAAGGCTACCGCCAGAGTGGCAACAAGAGTTTTTCCCTCTCCTGTCTTCATCTCGGCTATTTTGCCCTCGTGAAGTGCCATCCCTCCCATAAGCTGTTCTTTGAAATGGCGAAGCCCAAGCGTACGTACAGAGACTTCCCTTACTCTTGCAAAAACCTCGGGAAGCATGTCATCAAGCGTTTCTCCATTTTCAAGACGTGCTTTGAAAAATAATGCAGACCGGGCAAGTTCTTCATCTGTAAGATCTTTTACCTGTGGTTCGAAGGAATCTATTATCGAAGCCTTTTCCTCATAACGGGCAATCGCTCTCTCATTAGGATCTAATCCCAGTGCCTTTATGACACCGCTAAACAGTCCCATTGAAACTCCACCTCTCAAAAACATAAAACATTTCCAAATCGGGGATATTTCTTCCCATCGGCTGATTATATCCTTTTATGCATAGAGCAGTCAAAGCAATATGACCTATACTATAAAATCTCAAAAAGCTAAGCCGGCGTCATATGCTGCGCCGGCTCGGTGAGATCCTACTCTATTTTCTTTATCTTCAGTTTTTCCTGAGCATCATCAACGCAAATACCTTAGCTTCGTTGATCATGTGGTCTATCTCAGCATACTCATTTGGCATGTGCGCCACATCAGCTTCCTGGCACCATACTACAGCGGGGATACCTTCATCCCTGAAATATTTGGCGCATGTTCCGCCTCCTACTCCGCCGACATGCGGCTCAAGACCGTAAACATCTCTGATAGCCTCTCTTAAGATCTCAACTACAGGAGCATCAGAAGATGTCGGGGAAGGAGCCTGCTCCCTCTGCAAGAATTTGGATGAGATTTTTACATTCCTTCTATCCTGAACTTTTTTCATCTCGGCAACGATGACCTTGAGAACTTCTTCAAGAGCTATGTGGGGAAGCACTCTACAGTCAAAACAAAATACGTCCAGGCCGGGCACAGTATTCACATTCGGAACATTTGCATTGCGCTTTGTTGGTTCAAAAGTAGAACCTGAAGGGTCAAAAATTTTGTCTTCATCAGGAAAAGAATTGTGGAGAGCTTCGTCGAGTGCACATGAAAGCTCGTTGGCAGCCCTGCATGCATTGCTGCCAAGCCCCGGTTTGCTTGCATGTACCTGTTTTCCCTCCACCGTGAACTCTATCCAACAAATACTTTTTTCTGCAACCTCAATAAAATCACCTTTTTCATTGCCCATGTCAGGAACTATTACGAGGTCATCAGAGCTGAAAAGTCCCTGTTTGATGAGGTACTGTATGCCGTGAGCACTGCCAACTTCTTCGTCTGCCACAAAGCAAAGACAAATATTATGTTCAGGTTCCAGACCATTCTCTCTCAGTGCGACTGCGGCATAAAGAGAAGAGACAAGTTCCTGACAGTTATCGCTTGATCCACGTCCATAAACTCTGCGATCTTTAACCACGGCCTCGAAGGGATCTGTCTTCCAGAGACTCCTGTCTCCCTCAGGCACAACATCCATATGTGAAACGATCCAGAGGCGTTTTGAGGTTTTTCCCGGTATCCTCACGATCAAATTTGGCCTGACGCCTTCTTCAGCGTCGGGATCCTGTGAGTTATATATTTCAGGTTTGCCAAATCCCATTTCTTCAAGTTTTTCTGAAAGATATCCGGCTTTTCTATATTCTCCATCCCCTCCGCCAAGTGGGCTTATAGCGGGTATCTCTACAAGGTCTGATAGAAGCGCGACCATTTGCGGTTCAAGTTTTTCTATGGTTTTAAAAAGTTTGTCCTTCAAAATACATTCCTCCTATATCCGGAATACGTTTTTGATTAAATGATTATTGTCTATGTCCATCTATACAAAACGAAAAAGAGTAAGTTTAATCAAGCAGGTCTATACATTTAACAAGGTAGTCCCCGCCTGACCATATCGTAAGCCCCATAGCGATCCACA
>JAAZCN010000343.1 GCA_012513245.1 Synergistaceae bacterium
ACCTGGTTCCGCCAATAGCTCTATTAGCCTGCGCGGCAGAGGGCGAAACAAAAATATTCAATGCGGGACGTCTTCGCCTTAAAGAGAGCGATAGGCTATTCACTGTTGCCGACACGCTTAGGAAGTTGGGGGCAAATATATTAGAGGAAGGGTCCTCACTTCTGATAAGGGGAGGAAGGCCCCTTGCCGGGGGGGAGGTTGACTCCCACGGCGACCACCGGATCGCGATGATGTCGGCGCTAGCTTCACTTATATCACGGGATAAGATCGTGATAAGCGGTGCGGAAGCCGTTGGGAAATCATACCCGGGGTTCTTCGAAGACTTTGCCGCTCTGGGCGGTATCGTCAGAAAGGAGTAGAAAATGAGCTCATCATTTGGAAGAAACATCCATATATCCATATTCGGGCAGTCACATTCAGCCTCGATAGGAGTAGTGATAGACGGACTTCCGGCGGGACATAGGATAGACCTGGAAAGGCTTGGGCAATTCATGGAAAGGCGGGCACCGGGCAGGAACGAATATTCGACTCCACGCACTGAGTCCGATATCCCGGAGATACTTTCAGGCCTGAGGGAGGGGATACTCTGCGGGGCTCCGCTTGCGGCAGCGATAAAAAATACTGATTTTAAACGGCAGGATTACTCTGAGATCGCCGACACACCTCGCCCGGGCCATGCCGATTTCACTGCCCAGATGAAATACCACGGTGTACAGGACTATTCAGGCGGCGGCCATTTTTCAGGCAGGCTGACAGCGCCGTTATGCATTGCAGGAGGGATAATCCTCCAACTCCTGGAAAATGAGGGGATCACTGTCGGAGCACATATCTACGAGATAGCAGGTGTGCGGGACACACCTTTCGATCCCGTTAATGTCTCGGAAGAGGATATCCTACGCGTGAGAAAAAGAGCTTTTCCTGTAAACGATACTGAATCTGGTGAGGTAATGAGAAGCGCGATAGATGCGGCAAAAAAGGCAGGGGATTCTGTCGGCGGGATAGTAGAATGCGCGGTAATCGGCCTTCCTCCCGGGGTAGGCAGTCCAATGTTCGATGGGATGGAGAACATGATAGCCTGTACTCTATTTGCAGTTCCGGCTGTCAAAGGAATTGAGTTCGGAAGTGGTTTTGACGGAAGCAGGTCAATGGGGAGTATCAACAACGATCCTTTCAATTACAGTAACGGCAGGATAAGGACGTTTACAAACAACCACGGCGGTATCCTTGGAGGGATAACATCAGGGATGCCCCTGATATTCAGGGCAGCTATAAAGCCTACTTCTTCAATAAGCATTGAACAGGATACTGTGAGCTTTTCAAAAAAAGAGAACGTAAAAATCAGCACAAAGGGCAGGCATGATCCTTGCATAGTTCCGAGAGCTGTGCCCTGTGTGGAATCAGCAGCGGCTATAGCGATATACGATGCTTTGCTTGGCTCAGGAATATACCGGTAAGGGGGAAAAGTGATGAGTTTGGAGAAACACAGAAAGAGGATCGACGAGATAGACGAGAGTCTTACCCATCTTTTTCTTGAGCGTATGGGAGTTTCGGCAGACATCGCAGCTTTCAAGAAGAAAAACAGTCTCCCGATAAGGGACCCGGGGCGGGAGAGGGAGAAAATCGCCTCGATAATGGAAAAGGCCTCTGAAGATATGCAGCCATATCTCAGATCACTTTATCTTACGCTTTTCGAGGTTGGCCGCGCCCATCAGCACAGGCTATGTGGGACAAGTTCCGACCTCTTTGAGAGAGTGGAAAGAGCGATACAGGAGACGCCCAAGAGACTGCCGGATGCTCCTCTTGTTGCATGCCAGGGAGTAGAGGGAGCCTATTCGCAGATAGCCTGCGAGAAGATGTTCAATGCACCGAACATTATGTACTTTTCAAACTTCGAGAGCGTGTTTTCCGCTATTGATCAAGGTCTCTGCCGCTATGGCGTGCTTCCGCTCGAGAACAGCACAGCAGGGTCAGTTAATGCGATATACGACCTCATGATGAAATATGATTTCAGCATAGTGAGGAGCGCCAGAATAAAGGTTGATCACTGTCTCCTTGTCAATAGTGGAGCCTCGATGAACGATATAAAAGAGATATTCTCGCACGAACAGGCTCTCGCTCAGTGTGCAGGTTTCCTTAAGTCACTTGGCAACATAAAGATAACTCCGTGCGAAAACACGGCAGGAGCCGCAAAAATGCTCTTTGAGTCCGGGAGGAAAGACGCAGCGGCCCTTTCCTCGTCCTTATGCGCGGAGCTCTACGGTTTGCAGTGCCTTCACAGCTCCGTCCAGGATCATGGAGGCAACTTCACGAGATTTATATGTATCTCAAAGAAGCTTGAAATTTACCCGGGGGCGGACAAAACGAGCGTTATGGTCATACTTTCGCACAAGCCGGGATCTCTCTACCACGCACTATCGGGCCTCTTCGCTCTCGGGGTCAACATAAACAAGCTGGAGAGCAGACCACTGCCTGAGAGCGACTTCGAGTTCATGTTCTACTTTGACCTATCGACCTCGGTCTACTCGGAGTCCTTCAAACAGATGCTCGTGGGTCTCGAGGAGAGCAGCAAAATGCTTAGGTATCTCGGAAGCTACATGGAGGTAGTTTAGAGTGAAAAACTTCGGTCTCTTGGGGGAAAAGCTTGGGCACAGCTTTTCGCCGAGCATCCACTGGATGCTCGGCAGCTATTACTATGAGCTCTGCGAGATCCCTCCCCTCGGTCTGGAAGATTTTTTAAAGGACAACAGCCTTGATGGTTTCAACGTCACGATACCTTACAAGCAGGATGTCATACCTTACTGCAGTGAGCTCTCAGAGAGGGCGCGCACAATCGGCAGTGTCAACACCATGCTCAAAAGGCCGGACGGTTCATACTGCGGGGAGAACACTGATTACGACGGCTTTTTGTTGATGATGGAACCGGTGGTGGATAAGATTAGAGGTAAAAAGACTATCATATTTGGTTCCGGTGGATCCTCGAAGGCTGTCAGGGCGGTCCTCGGCGATCTTGGGGCAGATCCTTTGCTAACAGTCTCAAGGAGCGGCCCCGTGAACTACGAAAACGTTTCAGACCATAGTGATGCGGCTATTATCGTTAATACAACGCCCCTGGGGATGTATCCTAACAACGGAACGTCGCCGATCGATCTGAGCCGGTTCCCGGAATGCGTATTCGTTGCAGACCTGATATACAATCCGGCAAAGACAGCCTTGCTGCTCCAGGCAGAGAGGTTTGGTATCCCATTTAACGGAGGTCTGTTGATGCTGGTTGAGCAGGCAAGAAGAGCCTCGGAACTATTTGCCGGGATTTCTATCCCACGCGAGACTTCGTTTGTGATCGCTGAAAAAATAGAGAGGGAGACTAAAAACATCGTCCTCATCGGAATGCCGGGCTGCGGCAAGACCTCCATCGGAAGACACCTTTACGAACTGACGAAAAGAAAAGTTGTCGATATAGATGAGGAGATAGAAAGCAGAGAGGACAGGAGCATCTCTGCCATATTCGCCGATTCGGGCGAGGCATATTTCAGGAGAGCCGAAAGCGAGGTCCTTGCGGAATTTTGCAGGGAGAGCGGGCTTATAATTACTACAGGCGGGGGAGCCGTTACAACACAGGAAAACAAAGATATAATGAGGCAGAACAGCACAGTCGTCTACATAAAAAGAGGACTTAAAGAACTTGCAAAATCAGGCAGGCCTGTCACTAAAACAAAAGGAGTCGAACAGATCTACATGGAGCGATCGGGCCTTTACGAAAGCTGGTGTGACATGTCAGTGCATAACAGGGACCCGCTTAAAGCTGCGAAGAAGATAATGGAGGTGCTGAAACTATGAAGATCCTGGTAATTAACGGACCAAATTTAAACATGCTCGGAATAAGGGAGCCGGAGATCTACGGCGATGGGACCCTTGAGGATCTCATCGAATATGTGGTTGATTACTGCAAACCGAGAGATATAGAGGTCGCGTTTTTTCAGACTAACCACGAGGGAGAGATCATTGACACGATCCAGGGAGCTCTTGAGAAGTTTGACGGCATAATAATAAATCCCGCCGCCTACACCCACACGAGCAT
>JAAZCN010000050.1 GCA_012513245.1 Synergistaceae bacterium
ATCTTAAGGGCCTGCAGGGAACAGCTCGATTCATGCAGATGCAGGGACGGATGTCCTTCATGCATAGGCGCGGGAAGTAAAGGAATAAAAGCAAAATATCTGACAAAGGATCTGATCGATGATCTGCTCAACTCTTAAAACGGAATAAAGTTCCCCAACACTGTCAGTGTCAAACCAAATAAAGAGACACCTATATCAGCAGCTTTGAATGGATAATTCTTGTAGCCGCTATCCCGTTTCCTGCAGTTGAATCCGCGGAGCTCGGCTGAGATAGCAGCACCCTCTATCTTCCTTACAGACGTTATCAGAAGCGGCACGCAGAGCGGAAAGATCAGACCGATCTTCCTGAATATATTTTTTGTGTCAAAAGCGACTCCTCTGGCTGTCTGTGCCTCCATTATCCCTGCCATCTCCGCAGTGAAAAGAGGAATGAACCTTATAGCTGTAGTCAATGAAAAAGCATATTTGTAAGGTATCCCCGCAGTTCCCACAAGAACGTTGGAAAGGTCATTCATCTTTGTAATAGAAAGCATAAGGGCAAGCGGCAGAGTTGCACCGATAAGACGGAGCGACATCATCATAGAAAACATAAAACCCTTATCAGTAACATATATGTTAAACGGCAAAGAGAGAAGTATCGTGCCCTCTCTGATGAAAAAGATCTGTATCAAAAACAGGAATACGCAAAATTTCACCAGAGTCCTGAGCATTGACAACGCTCTTGATGATATACCTGCAACTGCAGCCATGGCGATATTCAACAAAACGATCATAAGACAAAAGATGGGGCTGTCCGTCACAAAGCATGAGACGCAGAGCATCAGTGACAAGAAGAGCTTCGCAAGGGGATTGAGCCTGTGGAGAAAAGAATCCCCGGGGGAATAATCAAGGAAACCGCCCATCACTCTGCACACCCTCTCTTTTTCTTTAGAACTGATACCATGTCATCAACGGTGACGACATTTTCATAACCCGCACCGAGCCTCAGGGCAAGTTCTGTTATCTGGGGAGGCAGAAGGGAGGCGCGTTCCAGAAGGGGCTCGTCCCTGATGATTTCACTTGTCTTGCCGTGTGCAAGCAACGATCCCTCATTCAAAACCATTATCTCCCGGGCAAAATCCTGCACTACTTCCATGTCGTGGGATACCATAAGCACTGTGGCTCCTTTTCTGTTTATCTCGCTTATACAATCCATAATATGCATACATTCCCTGTAATCAAGCCCTGTAGTTGGTTCGTCAAGCAACAGCAACTCAGGTTCTGTCGCTAATATCGAGGCCAGGACAAGTCTTTGTCGCTCTCCTCTGCTCATGCTGAACGGATCTCTATCACCGTTTAGGGAAAATGCTTTTAGAGTCCTCTCGCATCTCATCTCTATCTCTGCCCTATCTTTCATAACGCACTCCAGACTGAACCGTATCTCATCGCGGACCCTGTTTTTGCATATCTGTCTGTCGGGATCCTGGAAGAGAAAACCTGTAAATTTTGCGATCCGGCTTGTCCTGACTAAAGCTGTATCAAAACCGCCTACTTTAACAACGCCTCGGGTGGGCTTCAGCAGCCCGTTAGACAATCTGGCAAGAGTCGATTTTCCTGCTCCGTTGGCACCGATAAGGGCAGTAAAATCTCCCTTTTTTATCTCAAAAGAGACATCATTGATTATCTTCGTTTCGTTGATCGAATAAGAGACATTTTCAAAGCGGATCATCCCATGATGCTCCTTACCATCTTTTCAGCATCAGGAATATTGACCGGTATAGGCCCCCCATAAAGCCTTTCCTCTCTCAGTCTGTCAGCAAGCGTTACGACCCTTGGACAGTTGACCCCGGCGCTCTCCATCTCCCTGCTCTTTTTCAGAACATCAGGGACTGATCCGTTGAGGATGATCCTGCCGGTCTCCATTACTGCAAGTTTTCCGACAAACTCACAAAGAAGCATGATTTTCTGTTCTACAACAACGATAGTGATCCCATGTTTCTCGTTCAGTTCTCTTAAAAGTTGGAATATCTGGCGGCTGCTCTGCGGGTCCAGCTCTCCTGTAGGCTCATCGAGGACAAGTATATCGGGCATTAGCGCTATGATCGCCGATATTGCAACTTTCTGCTTCTGCCCACCGCTCAGCGTGGCTATGTTCCTCTCCCTGAGATTCCTGATACCTGTTTTATCGAGTGCATCTGTCATTCTTTTTTCTATCTCATTGCGGGGAACAGAGAAATTCTCAAGCCCAAACAATATCTCATCCTCAACCACTGACGAGACCATTTGGCTCTCGAAATCCTGACGCACGCTCCCAACCGCTCCGGCCAGTTGCTCCGGCCTACTATTGATCGTATCTAATCCGTTTACTTCGACTGAACCGTAAAAATCTCCGCGGAAATGGTGGGGGATGATGCCATTGATGGCGTGGAGCAGTGTGGTTTTTCCTGCTCCGCTGCTCCCTATCAGCCCAAAAAAATCACCCCTGTAAACGGTCATATCAATGTTTTTCAGGGCCTCTTCACTGCCGCCGTCATACTTAAAAGATAATCCGCTTATTCTTATCATTTTCTTTGATCAGCTTCTTTTTAAAGCAAGCTTCAAGGGAACATAAAGTATCTGGACTATCACTGAATTTATCGCAGCAGTCCCAAATATTATGCCCATGAAGATAGCCAGCGGGACCGGCTTCACATCAGCACCTGCATAAAAGATCAGATACATTACCGCAATAAACGTAAAACCGCTTGCCAGTGTGCTTATAAATGTGCTGATGACCGGAATCGGGGAGAATTTGCCCTGTTTTATAGGCACATACATAAAAGCTGCCATCACAATAGCGCCTACAAGTTCGCTTATAAAATTAATGTATGGCGTACCGGGGAAAAACTGGCTGATCGCCCCCGCAAGAAGGCCGATCACTGCAGCCTCCTTGAACTTAGGCCTTATGATAAGTATTGAAAGACAGTACATCGCTATGATAAAATTTGGTTTCATCCCCATAGAAAACATGGAGCCTACAAAAAATTTGAGGACTGCACCCGCCGCAAGGAGTACTCCTACAAGAAGCACATCCGTTATCGAAAGTCCCTCTCTCTTCTCAACTGCTACAACTCTCTGCTCTCTTGCTGATTTTCTCTGCTCCATTGCTACCATTCCTCTCTCGTCTGAACTGCTCTCTTCTCCTCTTTGCCGGATCTGACTGGTCCCGCCTCGTTGGCTTTAAAAAAATATCTGTCCTTTGAGATTTCAAAGGACAGATATATTCCATCTGCGGTACCACCTTAGTTGATCCGAATCGGACCCACTTTATCGAGTGTGCAGTCACACACTCTGCCGTTTACGCCGGCATACGTCTTGGATACTCAGCTTTCGCCTTTGACCTTGCCCTCGGTGGTCCATTTGCCGATCTGCATTTCCGCAGGGCTCTCATCATTCCCCGCTTTCTGTAGGCGCATGAAACGGTTTGATCTCCACTTCATCGGTTTGAATATTTATTACATTGTAGTGCAAATTACCATCAAAGCCTTTTATTGTCAATACAGTTTTGAATAGTGTGTTTTGAATAGTGTTGTTGAATACAGATTTAAATAAACAGATTTCCTGAAAATAATTCTTCAATTTTCGCTTTTCTCTGCTATCATTTATGCTTGAAAAAGGGAAGTGATACATTTGGATAAGCGATCAACCAAAGAGAAGATGATCAGGGCTGTAGATGACCGCCTGAAAATAATGAAATATAAAGTTATTTCGATTACAGGAGGCGG
>JAAZCN010000344.1 GCA_012513245.1 Synergistaceae bacterium
ATATTTGGGCTGTCCTTATAAGCTTGTTCTCTTGGCTTATCCTTACATCGGTATGTGCCTTCGGGATGTGCCGGACGTTCTTTTTAACCCGGAGGAAGTAAGATGAAACACATTATTAATTCACTCAAATATGAATTAACACTGATAATGAGGAACGGCATTTCTCTCGTTATGGTTTTTGCGCCTGCCTTTCTCGCTCTTGTTTTTATTCTCATTTTTGGGGCGGTCCGCAGCTCCTCTGTAAAAATAGCGGTTGACCAATCGCTGTCACAAAGCGATATCGAGAAGATAGAAAGAATTGCAGATGTAGAATTTTATACAAGTCTTGAGGAACTTACAACAAGGGTAGAACGTACCGACACTATTCTCGGTGTATATAAAAAGGACGGAGTCTTGACTCTGCTGTCCGACGGAAGCGAAGGAGAAGCTTATACTGCTTCTATTCAGGCTCTCATAGGTTTGACACTAGCCCGTGAAACCCTGGATATACATGAATATGCACTCGAAGCGAAAAACAACGAAGCCTACACCATCTCTATGATCAGCGTACTGTTACTATCCCTATTTGTCGGAAGCGCAACACTCGGTTTTTCACTCGTGGGAGAAAGGGAGCACAGCATCATCAAAGCCTGGGTTATTAGCCCTTCATCTTTTGGGCTGTATGTTCTGGGAAAACTCATTCCCTCCTTTATCCTTTGTTTTGCAGGTCTGACAATAGCCCTGCTCATCATGAACCTTGCATCCTTTATACCTCTTTTTGCGCTTCTTTCGCTCTGCAGCATCTTCGTGTACGGATTTATGATTTTTACGCTGGGCAGTTTTGCAAACAGTCAGGTAGGGGCTATCGGCGTTATAAAACTCCTCATGCCGCTTTCTATGATGCTTCCAATTTCTTCAATCTTTGTTCCCGATTCCCTTGTTTTCCTGTATACTGTCTTTCCCCAGTACTGGCAGTATAAGGCAATAGATGAAATTTTAAGGGGTGTACCGATGTGGCGGTCAGCAGTAATGACGCTGCTTGTCAGTATACCGTGGTTCTCAGCAGTTCTTGTGTTGTTTTCAAAAAAAACACAGTACAGACTATGGAGGTAGATATGCCGTTGTATGGATGGATTTTAATTGGTCTCGGTGTTGTTTTACTTGCTTTTTTAAAAGTAAAACTTGGTTCAGCATGGCTCAAAAAAATGCAGAAGAAGAAGGAAGAAAAGGAAAAACTCGCGAACGATGATGAATGAAAACAAAAGACACATTAAGTGGATGGAGGATAAAACAGAGAACCCTCTTTTAACCTCTCCAGAGCTGCTTAATGCTGCTCTCGATCTTTTTTCGCAATACTCATACAAGGAAGCTTCCCTTAACAGCATTCTCCAAAAGACAGGAATTCATAAGGGAAGCTTTTACTACCGGTTTTATGACAAGATGGATCTATATCTTTCTGTATTGCATTGGGTCGGTCTGCAAAAGATGAAAATCTTAACCTCATATGCAGATGCCGCCCCTCCATCACAGGATTTTTTCTCTGTTTTTAAAACACAGGCGCGTCTGGGGCTTGAGTTTGCCCGCATGGATAAACGCTACAGCGGACTCTGGCGCCGTCTCCTTTCAGAGGAACAGGATGTCCGAAGCATAATTGCAT
The DNA here is from genome assembly GCA_012513245.1 of Synergistaceae bacterium. The sequence continues at coordinate 1,637 of JAAZCN010000344.1, forward strand.
CAGTGTTCGGCGAGATGTCAAACGATTATGTCTCTGCTCTCATAGAAAATTCAAAAAAGAACGGAACTATACGGAGTGATGTTTCAACCCGTTCTCTTGCCGTGATGGTTACCATGATGCTTGAACGCATAGATCTGCTTGTCTCCCCCGATTCTGATGATGAGATTATTCTTAGTGAGATTGATAAAATCCTCTGTGTACTGCAAAAAGGTGTCTGTCCGTAAATCACTGAATAAGATTCATAACCTTTGCCTGTGCAAAAAGAGGCTATGTTCATGAGTAATTCTATATCAGTTTGAAAAGCAGTATCCCATGTTCATTCAGCTGAAAAACTGATATAACATTGTCCATGGATATGCTTCCCTTTACATTAACAAGTCATCTAAAAAAAATTTTGTCCCGTCTTGAGAAGGATTGCGATGATGATTCCCTTTGTTCAATCAAGGCTCAGGTGTTTCCATCAGAACATGAAAACTCTTTTACTGCAGAAGAGCTTCCGGATCCTTTAGGCGAGCACTGCCACCAAATTACAAGCCGGCTTGTGCATCAGTATAAAAAC
>JAAZCN010000345.1 GCA_012513245.1 Synergistaceae bacterium
CGCTCTGCTGGGGATTCCTTCTGCTCTTTCTGTCGGAGGACACATTCCGCAGATAGCCGGCAAAGACTTCCTTGACGCTGCGGATTTCCTTACTAACAACATCATCATGCCGCTCGGCGGGATCTTTATCTCAGTCTTTGTAGGATGGGTCTGGACAGATGGAGCAAAAGCCGAGTTGACAGACAACGGCAAGCTTGTCTTCCCGATGTACACTGTCTGGCTTTGGATTTGCCGCGTAGTTGCCCCGGCATGCATAGCAATAATATTCATCACAGGGCTTAAGTGGTAAATAATATAATTTTAGAGACATTGTAAAAGTATTTTTTGCAGAACAGAGAGCTACGGTTGACAAGACCGTAGCTCTTGTTATACTCATCATAATCTGTATGAAAGCAGCAAGAGAGACTCCTGTTTTTTTGGGAGCGCCGAAGGGGCAAGGCATTAATAAGCTGAAACTCTCAGGCATAAGGATTGCTGCCGGACAGTACTCTGAATACTACTAAAGGTAGTTCTATGACTTTTAGGGAACGAGGACAGAGGATATCTTGCTGAGAGGCGGGGTTCCTGTGGGCTTGTTCCCTTTTTTTTATGTCTGCATTACTAACAATGAAGATCTGGCAGAATGTGTAGATGAGTCAAAATTTGTTGAAGGATCCGCGATCTCAGTTCTGACTATAGCAAGAGATATGATCCATAAGGGCTGGAAACTCGTTGCAAGCCCCTTATACGGTAACTTCATGCCATCTCAGCAGCCATACAGGACACTCATATTGAGCAGTGAAAGAAAATCCATACAGGATCCGGTCGATGGCCATTCGCTTCAATTGATAGAGACAGCGATAAAGATTTATCGGGAATGTCAAACGAAAAGAGTTCCGGGTGACATGCCTGAGCAAATTGAGAGGGATTATAAATATATGGACTTCGCATTGATCGAAGATACTTTGAAAAAATGTGGCATCCTTCGTTGCGATATTCAAAGATTTATCAGGGGGTGAATTATGGAAGCCGGATTTTGATCCGATCATAGTCCAATTATTGATAATTAGGAGGATTTTAATGAAACTTGAATTGTTGAAGGTCAATATCAAAGGTGTTAAGTGGGGCGGCGGCACTGAAGTGCTAAAGGACGGGACCCTTCAGGTAGACAGAGAAGATCTTTTGAACTTTGTTGCAGACAACGAAAACCTTAAAAGTATCGAGGCGGAGATCGCTCTTCCCGGAGAAAGCGTGAGGATAATCCCTGTCAAAGACGCTATCCAGCCTAGATACAAAATTGAAGGCGGGGGTCAGGTCTTTCCCGGCATGGTAAGCGATGTTGAGTCTGTGGGCAGGGGCAAGACCTTTGTCCTTGATGGAGCTGCAGTAGTTACATGCGGAAAGATACTGGGATTTCAGGAAGGGATCGTAGATATGTCCGGAAAAGGGGCAGAATATACACCTTTTTCTAAAACATGCAATGTTGTTCTTGTCTTTGAACCTAAAGAAGGTCTGGAAGCGCCTGCGTACGAAAGAGCATGCAGACTGGCTGGTTTGAAAGCCGCTATGTACCTCGCAAAAAGCGTCTACGAATCAGGCGGAACTCCGGATAATACCGAAACATACGAGATAGCTCCTTTCGCAAAGAGTATGGGATCATATCCGGGACTGCCCAAGGTAGCATATCTCTACATGCTTCAGACACAGGGGCTTCTCCATGATACCTATGTTTACGGGATCGATGCAAAGAGGATACTCCCAACGATACTGCATCCTAACGAGATAATGGATGGAGCGGTCGTTTCCGGTAACTGTGTCTCTGCGTGCGACAAAAACAGCACTTATGTTCACCAAAACAACCCTGTGATCAAATCACTTTACGATCGGCACGGCAAGGATATTAATTTTGTGGGAGTTATCATCACTAACGAGAACGTCACTCTCGCAGATAAAAAGAGAAGCTCCTCTTTTGCGGTAAAAATAGCAGAGATGTTCGGAGTCGATGGTCTGATAATCAGCGAGGAGGGATTCGGTAATCCCGATGCCGACCTCATAATGAACTGCCAAAGGGCAGAAAGGGCCGGTATAAAGACGGTCCTGATAACAGATGAGTTTGCCGGAAGGGATGGAGCGAGCCAATCTCTGGCAGATGCAGCTGTGGAAGCAAATGCCGTGGTTACAGCAGGTAATGCCAACATGATCGTGACCCTCCTGCCGGTGGAGAGATTGATCGGTTGCGCCGAATATGCAAACGTAATAGCAGGAGGTTTTGACGGATCACTGAAACCCGACGGGTCGATAGAAGTTGAACTTCAGGCGATCACAGGCGCCACATGCGAGCTCGGATTCAATAAGCTCGGAGCAGAGACCTGGTAGGGGAGGATAAAAAATGACATACAGAATAGTTCACTATATCAATCAGTTTTTTGCCGGAATAGGCGGAGAAGAAAAAGCCGGAGTAGGACCTGAATCACGTGATGGAGTGATTGGTCCGGGCATGGCCTTTAAAGCTGCATTCGGAAAAGAGGCGGAGATAGTCGGCACTGTGATCTGCGGGGACAGTTATTTTGCTGAGAACATTGACGAAGCTAGCGAAAAGATTTTGAAGATGATTTCAGACTTCAAACCGGATGCTGTAATTGCCGGCCCTGCTTTCAACGCAGGACGCTATGGTACGGCCTGCGGTGCAGTTAGTGAAGCAGTAGGAAAAAAGCTCAGGATCCCAGTCGTTACCGGCATGTATCCGGAAAATCCCGGAGTAGACATGTTCAGAAAGAGTGTCTATATAGTTGAAACCTCAGACAGTGCCAGAGGTATAAAAGATGCAGTCCCCGCCATGGCGAAGCTCATACTTAAAGCATTGAAAGACGGTGCGATAGGAAGTCCTGCTGAGGACGGCTACCTCGAGCGCGGAGTAAGGGTCAACTTTTTCCATGACAA
>JAAZCN010000346.1 GCA_012513245.1 Synergistaceae bacterium
CAGGCCGCTTCGATCAACAGTTCCATGGCATGGGACGAAGTTGTCTCCATATTTCGTCTTGTGAGGAGCGGCAAAATAAAACTGCTTTATATAGCACCGGAACGACTTGAAAATAATGGTTTTCTTGAGTTTTTTCATTCTCTCGATATAGCCATGGTAATTGTTGACGAGGCTCATTGTGTATCTCAGTGGGGACATGACTTCCGTCCATCTTATCTGAACATAGCACCGGCTATTGCTTCCCTGGGAAAACGTGCTGTTGTTGCCGCGTTTACCGCGACTGCCACTCCGGAGGTTAGGGACGACATAATCCGCCAGCTTGAACTTAAATCACCCTTCTCTATTACGACGGGATTTGACCGTGAGAATCTCTTCTTTCAGGTAGAACATCCCGGTGATAAGACAAAATATCTGCTGGATTATGTTAAAAAATTTCCGAATGTTTCCGGCATAGTCTACTGCTCCACGCGCAAAGAAGTTGAATCAGTACGAGATAAAATCTGCCGAAGCGGTATAAGTGCGGTACGTTATCATGCCGGTTTGGACAGTGATGAACGCTTACGCAGCCAGGAAGCTTTCATCTATGACAAGGTCGGAATTATAGTTGCCACAAACGCTTTCGGAATGGGTATCGACAAATCGAATGTACGCTATGTGATCCACTACAACATGCCCGCAACAATGGATGCGTATTATCAGGAGGCCGGACGCGCAGGGCGTGACGGTTTACCGGCGGACTGTATTATGTTGTTTGGTGAAAAGGACATAATGACTGCGCGTTACTTTATATCGCAGAGCGAGGATAATGGGACAAAAAAAGCAGCGTACCTTAAACTTCGCGGCATGGTCGATTATTGCCATACAACAGGCTGTCTAAGATCATGTATATTGAACTATTTTGGTGAAGAGGACGCGCCGGAAACCTGTAGCTCTTGTGGCAGCTGCACATCTCAGGCAGACCTTGTAGATATTACCACCGAGGCAAAAAAGATAATATCCTCTGTCTACCGTATGGCAGAACATACAGGCGGACGAAAGTTTGGAAGCGCTATCCTGACAGATGTCTTGCGCGGTTCACAGAAGGCCCAGATAATATCTCTTGGCTTTAACAAGATTTCCACTTGGGGGATAATGAAAGGATACAAAGTTCAAGCCATTCGAGAGATGATAAACTTCTTGGCCGCAGAAGGCTTTCTGCAAGTCGAGGACGGAGAATTCCCTGTGCTTTCTTTTACAGACAGGACAACACATTTTCTGAAAAGCGACACAACGCTTTTGATGCGAAAACATGAGGAAAGAGCCGAAAAACCTCTTACTACCCAGAAGCGCAAACAGACAGAAATCGTCAATGAAGAACTTTTTGATCTCCTGCGCTCACTGCGAAAAGAGTTTTCCACAGCAGAGGGAGTACCCCCTTATGTTGTCTTTTCCGATAAAACTCTCTCCGCGATGTGCGAAATGCTCCCGTCAGACAGAGAAGATTTCCTTGAGGTTCCGGGAGTGGGCAATGTAAAGCTCGAGAAGTATGGAGACGCGTTCATTGACGTTATAAACAGATGGAGATCGAATGCCTGATATAAAGATGGCCCGTACAATATGCCGCATAATGGGAATCCAGATCTGATTTAGCCCTCTCCCCCCTTCCTCGTCAACCCCATATCGGGATGACGAATAAGGGCCTTTTTCTCAGATACTAACCAACTGATTGCCAATTGATTTGCAATCGATTTCCAATTGAATCCCGGCCCTTCACCATTGTCTTTCTCAATAATCGTAAAGAACCGTTACATTGGCCTCAATTTTCAATTCGCCCTCTGAAATGGGGGTAGGGGCAGAAGCTATTTCCATTTTTGCCATATCCATGGCCCCGTAATTTGAAGGAGCAAAATATGCCGACGAACCCTCAGTTATATTGATAGGTTTGCTGATAGTAACACCGGCCGCCGCAGCTATTGAAACAGCCTTTTCTTTTGCATTTCCAACTGCCAGGGCTAGGGCCTGAAGGTATATCTTGTTTCTTTCCTGGTCGGTTATGCCAAAGGAAATGGAATTCGACTGATTTATCCCCTGTTTAACTGTCATATCCAAAACGTCGCTGACTCTCTTCAGATCCGTTATCGTTACTCGAATAGCATTTGTAACATTGTAACCGGCAAGGGCAGCGATGTTATTCTTGTAGTCATAACGTGGGCTGATGTTGTAAGTTACAGTCTTGATCTTATCTTTGTTTATCCCGAGTGAAGTCAAAGCTTTGTAAACATTATCCATCTTTACTGCATTTTCTCTTTGTGCGGCAGCCGCATCCTTGTTGAATGCGGTTACCCCGATATTGACATAGGCTATTGTCGGAGAAACTGTGATGTTTGATGAACCCTGAACTGTTATGGTGTTACGGTCTTGCTCTTTCGCCAAAGAAACAGCAGGATATGCCCCGATCACCATTGCTCCGATCAAAGCAAAAATCATCATAACCAATTTAAACGAAGTAAAATTTATTTTCATGAGATTGTCTCCTTTCATGTGAAAATTTTTGATATAAACAATTAAATCATATATCATTGAATACAAACGAAATTTGAATTATTATCCGGTATGCGTACAGTAAATATCGTTGCACGTTATACCGTTTTCAATTCCTATAGATATTTTATCATCTATGGCAACGAAGATAAAAATCTAATTTGATGGATTTTTATCTTCTCAAAACTTTATTCGTGCATAAAATATATCTCCGCCAGCATAGACATTGAATAAAGGACAGAATGAAAAATTATAGGGGGAATATAAAATGCTGGAAGTTAAAAATGTCGGTCTGGTATTAAAGGGCGACGAGGGTGAGATCCAAGTATTAAAAGATGTTAATTTCACCTTGGATGATAAAAAAATCTATGTGATGACAGGGCCTAACGGCGGCGGAAAATCTGTAATGGCCAAAACCATCATGGGCATTCACCAGCCGACGAGCGGTCAAATTCTGTTGGATGGCGTTGACATAACGCACAAAGAGCTTTACGAACGTGCCAGAATGGGCATAGGTTACGCATTTCAGCAACCTGCCCGTTTTAAGGGTATAAAGGTACGTGAACTTCTGGAGATAGCCGGTGGAAAGAAAGCGTCCGTTGATACGTGCGATTATCTTCACGACGTTGGGCTGTGCGCTCAGGATTATTTGGACCGTGAAATCAATGCCAGCTTTTCCGGAGGAGAGGTTAAGCGGATCGAAATTGCCACTATTCTGGCCCGTGACTTGAAGTTGGCTATCTTCGACGAGCCCGAAGCGGGGATAGATCTCTGGAGCATGCAAAGGCTGACGGAAACTTTTGAAAAGATGAACAAGAAATATGATACAACTATCCTGATAATATCACATCAGGAGCGGATCCTTGATTTGGCCGATGAGGTCATCATGGTTGCCGAAGGAACTGTCAGCGAAATAACCAACCGTGAAAAGATCCTTGGAGAAATCAGCCGACTAGACTCGGATTGCGAGTGTCGGCGGAATTGTAGCAGAGGAGGAAGAGCAATTGCTGGATGCGATCGATAAAAAACTGTTAGCTGAGGTTGCGGATCTGCACGAAATGCCGCGCGGAGCATTCAATATCCGGAAAAATGGCCGGGGCGTCGAACGTAATACAACGGCAAATATCGATATCATAACGAAAAAAGACAAGCCCGGCATCGATGTCATCATAAAACCTGGTACAAAAGGAGAGAGCGTGCATATCCCCGTTATCCTGTCGGAAGACATGGAGGATATGGTTTACAACACGTTTGAAGTGGGAGAAGACTCAGACGTGCTGATCGTGGCAGGTTGCGGTATCCATAATCCGAGCGGTAAAAAAGCTCAGCACGACGGGATCCATGAGTTCTTTGTCCGCAAGGGCGCCCGTATGAAGTATGTAGAAAAACATTACGGTGAAGGTGACGGCAGCGGCGTACGGATCTTAAACCCCAAAACCATTATAGAGATAGAAGAAAATGGAACGGCTGAGCTTGAAATGATACAAATTAAGGGAATAGACAGCACTGTGCGTGATACAGAAGTCCGCTTGCATAAGAACGCACGTTTGATCGTGTCAGAAAGGTTGCTTACATATCTGAACCAGACTGCCGAATCTAACATCACGGTGAATTTGCTCGGCGAAGACGCCTCCGCTCAAATCATATCCAGGTCAGTGGCTCAGAATGAATCTAAACAAGTTTTTCATCTGAGCATGCGCGGTTATGCCAAATGCCGTGGTCACATACAGTGTGATTCGATCATTATGGGCCAGGCACAGGTCTCGTCTATCCCCGAAATCTCAGCCTTCAATTCCGATGCTCAATTAATTCATGAGGCTGCTATCGGTAAAATAGAATCTGAACAATTGACAAAACTAATGTCACTTGGAATGTCGGAGAAAGAGGCGGAGGAAACCATCCTTCAGGGTTTCTTAAAATAAACAGTTCAACTTTCCCCCCCGTCTTTCCCGCATGCTTTTGAGCGCGAAACCAGCTGCTTCAATACTTTCGAGCCACTAGTATGTTCGATCTCGAAGCGCACTCGAAATGGTTCAGGTGCTGCGGTAAATCTAATGTGTTCCTCGTACGAGGAACAGCGCCTTCCCGATCTCGAAGCGCACTCGAAATGGCTCTAGCACTATTGTTGATTTAATATGTTTTCTTAACGGAAAACAGTGTTCTCCCTATCGAAAACAGGCGGAGAAAACGGGAAATAGAGGCTTTAAATCCGCTAGTAACAATAGGTGGGAAAGTTGAGTAAACAGTTAATTGATAGAAACAGAAAAAAACTGCAATAACTTGAAAGGTACGAAGATCCAACGGTGATTTGAGAATGCAACGTCAGGAGATTTTGAATACTGCAGATCACATGGCCGGTGCTATTTGTCTTTGGAAAGCTTTTCAACAACAGAAATGTCGGCCGGACAGAATTGGAAGTTTTTAAGCCTATCCGGAGATATCCATTTAATGGATTTATGGACAGAGGCTGTTGGGACGCCATTAGACATCGATGCTCTGAAAAACAGAAATTCTATCTCTCTTTCCGGATATGAACATGTCGTCTCTGCGAAAAGATCATCTATTTTAATGTCTATTTCAATTTCTTCCCGGCATTCTCGGATGAGGCATTCTTCCGGGGATTCGCCGGGTTCGATTTTTCCACCGGGGAATTCCCAGAGGAACTCACATGACCCTCCTGGCCCGCGTTGGCAGAGCAGTATCTCGTTCACAGACTGCGAAATATAACGATAAAGAACGATAAAAAAATATGCTAAATATGTTCCTACAAAGCCGGAAATACGGTAGAATTGTTACCCATTACCGCTGGGCAAATTCC
>JAAZCN010000347.1 GCA_012513245.1 Synergistaceae bacterium
ATACTGGAATCAAAACTGATACCCGGAATGGATGGCCCCTTCTCCGGAACAGCAATGATGGTATTTGGTCTTTTCGTTATTTCATTGGCCACTTTTTTTTACATGAGGTCCGGTTTCGGATCGGGTCCCCGCGACGGACTTATGGTTGCTTTAGAAAGAAGGTCCGGGCTCTCTGTGGGAATTTGCAGAGCGACCATAGAGTCACTCGCAGTGTTGCTGGGGTGGCTGATGGGAGGACCTGTAGGGTTTGGCACACTGATCGCGGCCTTCGGTACCGGAGTCTGTATCCAGATAACCTTCTCGCTTTTGGGGTTCAATGCTACGGAAGTAATACACGAAAGCCTCAGAGAGACAGCCCGGTTTCTTGTAAAATCAAACGTATAGCCGTCAATTTTTCAATATGCTCCTCAGAGCCTCCCTTTCTTTTCCGGCAAAAATTTATAGTCCAACTGTTGTTAACAGCGTGCTTAGAAAAGCTGAAAAGACTATTGGATAGAACCCTTTCAGCTTTTCTAAGCAATCCGGTCGATCAATAGATTTTGATTATTTCAAATCCATGTTTCTTTTAATTCTTTCTGGATCTTATGGACATGATCGTGTCCGTTCGTTTCGACTGTGACCTCTTACTTATGATGAAGACCCTGTTACCGTATCCCTGACTGAAAAACATGCTTTCGATCAACTCTGTCTTACGTGATATCGGCTCAAGCGTTTTTTGTGCAAGGCAGATATCATCGTGAGACACACTGAAGCCTGCTACCTGAAATATATTCTTAAGATCTAGCATATTGCTTCTACCATCCTTGGTATGAACAATTTTCATATCCTATAATGTTTCCTGAAATTTTAATTTTAGTTCTTGAAACTGTGTACCGGGGCGGGTATACGGCCACCGCGCCTGATGAAATCTGCACAGCTGAACTGATTTACGGGCATTATCGGGGCATAGCCCAACAGACCGCCGAATGTTACCGTTTCTCCAACCTTTTTGCCGTAAACGGGGATCAGCCTCACGGCCGTGGTCTTGTTGTTTATCATCCCGATCGCCATCTCATCTGCAATTATTCCGGATATCGTGTCGGCAGATGTGTCTCCTGGTATTGCTATCATGTCCAGTCCTACGGAGCAGACGCAGGTCATTGCCTCAAGCTTTTCAAGTGTCAGGGCTCCGACCTCTACTGCCTCTATCATTCCATGGTCCTCGCTTACAGGGATGAATGCGCCGCTCAGCCCTCCGACATAGGAAGAGGCCATTATGCCTCCCTTTTTAACATTGTCGTTAAGTATGGCAAGCGCAGCTGTAGTACCCGGGGCACCCGCATGCTCGAGACCCATTGTTTGGAATATTTCTGCGACAGAGTCTCCGACAGCAGGGGTAGGTGCTAGAGAAAGGTCGATGATCCCAAAGGGGACTCCGAGGCGAGAGGCAGCTTCCTTCGCAACAAGCTGGCCAACCCTGGTTATCTTGAATGCAGTCCTTTTTATCGTCTCGCAAAGGGTTTCAAAGTCCTCTTCATATAC
>JAAZCN010000348.1 GCA_012513245.1 Synergistaceae bacterium
GCTTAGCATTTATTGCGCCAATCTTGAATGAGAACCATATTTTAGAGCGCACTAATCCCCGGACTGGAATCTTATCTACGTGATACTTTCGCCTCAAAACGGATGGTATTCCTTCGACACCGTTTCGTATTTTAGCTAATGAACGATATTCTTCAGTCTGCATTCTTTTAACTGATTCGGCTCGTCTGACTGTTTTTACAGAGATAAAAACGCAGGCAGATTTCTTTAGCAGTTTAGCCCCGCATTGCCCGCGTAAGGGACAATCCTGACAAGTTTTTTTGTTGAAAGAAGCCCGTATGCTTTCTGTGTTATCGTAGTATCTGGATTTGTATGGTTTGTGGCCTGCCGGGCATTGAAGAAGCGTTTTACCCTGCGCGTCAAGAAGAAAATCTGCTTGCAGCTCATTGGGTGTTTTACCTAAAAGAGCGGTGGTGACCAGCTCAATGTTATTCTTTGCGGCTAAATCCTCATGATCGGTACTGGCATAAGCACCATCTGCAATCAATATGGTTTTTTCTTTTTGCTCACCCAGTTTTTCGATGGTTTCTTTACAAAACTGACTGTCACTGTGACGGTTGTCATCGTAATCGTAAGAGCTAATCAGAACGCCATTCTCTTCATCCACTGTCTCTACGATATTCCCAACATATCCGGTGTGCCCTTGACCAGCTTTTTTGCGGTAGGTCGCATCAGGATCAGATGGATTCTGCAAACTATCGGTTGATATCTCTTTTTTATCACGCAGGATGATTGTTCCGTCATCTCCTACAAAAGTCTGATCGTCCATGACTCTTTTAAGTAAGCGGTATTCGCTTGTCTCTAAAAAATCATCACCTATTAAATCCAATAAAGTGGTTGCTTCGCTGACAACCTGCTGTAACCTCGTCCCTATTTCTTCACTCTTACGGTGATAGATGGTGCGGTTTAAGTCTTCATCTTCAAGGTAGTGCGCCAGTTCTTCAGGGAGAGACTGCCCTGGTGTTTTCTTGAGTATCTTAATCATATTAGCAACGCAGGTATATAATATTTCTAAGCGTGACATCTTCTTGCTGCCGGAAGCCACCATGAGACTATCCATGCGTTTTATTGAAGGATTAAGGCCCATGTATTCAGCAAATTTTTCAGCCAGAGATTCCATCTCTTCGTGCAAAAGATCTCTGCCTGTTTCCAGTGTATAATTGTATAGCCGCTCCCTGAACCGGCTAAAGGTACGGTCGCTGAATGGCTGCTCTTGAAAACTAGTGGTATGCAAGGCATACTGGAATCGGACATCACAGATGATGCTATTGAGTAATTCATCTTCCGCAAGGCCCATCATCTCTTTAATCATCAAAGCGCCAATGATGCCATTAACCGGGGTATTGGGTCTGGATGCCATGTCGCTGCTGTATAGGGGAGCGAAACGCTCTTCGTTAATAAAGGGAAATACAACCTCGCCAAAACCATTAGCCCAGGAGTTTTCGACGAATTTCTTCGTCCTTTCGCTTAGGTTTAGGAAGCTGTCTTTGAAGTTTATCTGTTGATGTTCATTGGGTTTGAATGACATGGTGGATGGACCTTTCTGAGATATTTATTTCTTCCATTATACCATTTTTACATTGTAAATGCTTACTTTTCTATGTAAATACCGATTGATTTGTATTGATTTTTAGTAGAGGTGGTTGTTTAGGTACTTTTGACACCCTAACCAAAGATAGAAGTTATAC
>JAAZCN010000349.1 GCA_012513245.1 Synergistaceae bacterium
CGATTGCAATTTATTTCGTTGAGTGATAATGTTCCTTAGTTGGAAGTTTTGTGGAATACATGTTATGAAAGGATTGATACTTATGTCTATTTGCTTCTACAGAGGTTCGTTCATGCCATTGGAGGAATGCCGTATTCCTGTGACAGACCTGGCTATCCTACGCGGGATAGGTGTTTTTGATTCTATAAGGTCATACGGGAAAAAAATATTCGCCCTCAATGAACATCTTGAACGCCTGAGTGAAAGTGCTAAAAAATGCGGGATCGAAGCTGAAAGCATCATGAAAGAGCTTCCGGATATAATAAAAAGAGGCGTAAATCATGATTTGGCTCCGGATAAAGACATGGTCATAAAGGCATATATAACAGGCGGACAGGTGAATGACCACGGTCGTTTCCCTGAACCTGACTTCTTTGTGATATTCGAAGAAATATCTGTATTGACTCAGGATAAACTGAATAATGGAATTGCTCTGAGACCGGTCTACGCACAAAGACCCTTTCCTGAGGCAAAAAGCACTAACTACCTAACTGGGTACGTGTCAATGATCGGAGCAAAGTCAAATGAATTCGAAGCTCTCTACATAATCAACGGAGAGATAACGGAAGCCACTGCAAGCAGTTTCTTTCTGTGCAAAGACGGGAAAATCATAACAGCTCCGGTCGGAAGAGTGCTGAGAGGGATAACCAGAGAAATACTGATAACCCTCCTGAAGGAAAATAACTTCAAGGTGGAGGAAAGATGCCCCCTTGAGAGCGAGCTTTCCCAAGCTGACGAAGCTTTTATATCGGGCACTTTAAAAGAGGTCCTTCCGGTCATAAGGGTCGGTGACCAAACAATAGGAAACGGACACCCCGGACCGGTCTCAAAACATTTGCATAAAATTTTCCTATCGAACCTAGAAAGATGGATGTAATAAACAATAAAGGGCGAAACCAAGAAAAAGTTTCGCCCTTTATTTATGCTCTGTAGAAATACTGTTCGATCGAACTTAAGCGAAATAGGTTACAACTTCAATGCGGCTAGAGTCTCCGTGTACTCGTCGTCCATTTTGAATGTCTCGGATACGACAGGCAGAGTTAGCCTGTTCTTGTGGATCGACAGCCCCTTGCAGATAGCCCTGTTTTCCTCACATGCTTTCACAACTCCCTGAGAAGCTATCTGGACGCCATAACTGACAGTCGCGTTTGAAAGTGCTATCGCAGATGTCCGTGCATATGCGCCGGGCATGTTCGCAACACAGTAATGAACTACTCCTTCTTCAATGAATACCGGATCATCGTGGCTCGTTGGGTGAGAGGTCTCACCTATCCCGCCCTGGTCGATAGCTACATCAACAAAGACGGAGCCGGGTCGCATCGTTTTGAGGTGCTCCCTCTTTACAAGTTTGGGTGCCTTTGCGCCTCCCGGGAGCAGGACAGCCCCGATAACGAGGTCCGATTCTCTAATCGTGTTGGCAATGGTCATCGAGTCACTGTAGACAGACACACAATTAGAAGGCATGACATCTGCAAGGTAGGCAAGCTTCCTGTGGTTGATGTCGGCTATCGTAAC
>JAAZCN010000350.1 GCA_012513245.1 Synergistaceae bacterium
ATCCTTAACTTCTACTACGACCGGCTCATCCAGAACTCCTATGCCAAGATAGGGAATGCTCGCGTCTGCAACGATCCTTCCGTTGGCTGTTCCCTCTACCGGTGTCGTGTTGGCTTCTATTGTTGGGATAGTTGAAAACTCACCCGGCTCGACTATGCAGTACAATGCATTACCCCGTCTTCCTGTTGTATCAAACCACAGATCCGTTCCACCGGGTGAAGTTAAATGCACTTTTTTCCCTTTTTCCAAAGCATCGGCTACTGCTTTGCAAATCGGCTTGATTGCCTGGAAGTCTGCCTCTATGCCTCCGGATATAAGCATATCATCAGTAAAATCAGTAAGTACAAGAATACGGGCACCGTTTTCAGCTGCAGCTTTGACTGCGTAAGTATGTGTCACGGAATAACTTACCGGAATAAGGATCACATCCGCGTGCAGCATACTCTCCGCGATCATCTTAGGTGGTTCTTCTCCAGCTCTTTTTCGCGGCTTCATTACACTCATTACTACTTCTGCGCCACGTTCTACTGCGGCTGCTGCTAACACCTTAGCAATATTCTCCTGCACCATATCCGTAATTATCAGGATATTTTCTCCCGCTTTAAGAGAGACACAATCGTCCATGATGGTCCTTGCTCCCTGCATCATGAGAGCATTTTTCATTTTCAAAGCGATCCACTCCTTATTTATGGTTGATGTTTTTAAATTTTATCTTTTTGATAACTTATACTATAATACTACAATCATACAAGTTTTTGTCAAGGCATAAAATTGAAATTCCTCTTTTTACGCTATTATTTAAGTGCTGGAATAATTCTTGAACTGCCTGTATATTTTGGATGTACAGTGACAGAAGGGTATTTGTAATTTATGAAAGAAGGATGTATATAAATGGAGAAAGATTTAAATATTACCCGAGGATCAGGAACAAGGCCATCCAAACTGAATACTGAAAGGCTTTCCTCTCAGATCTCAAAACTTATCCTTTCAGAAATTCAGTCAGGCCTGCTCCTTCCCGGTGACAGACTCCCTGCCGAAACTGTATTGGCTCAAAAATACGGAGTCAGCAGGACAATACTCAGAGAAGCAATTGCAAGTCTTAAAAATGACGACATACTCGAATCTAAACAGGGCAGAGGAATAATTGTAAAAGATCCCAGCAAGAGACTTGCTTTCCGATTTTCTGACGTTTTTGAAACGATCTCTGTTGATGAGATCAACTATTTTTATGAGATGCGTGCACTTTTAGAATCTGAGGCAGCAGGGCTCGCAGCAGTTAGACATACAAAAGAAGATATGGCTTCGATCAAAGAGGGGCTCATAGAAATGGAAGAGGCCGTAAGAAATTCCTCCCCGGGAGATGAAGCACACTTCAAGTATAACGAGGCGATCACGAAAGCTAGCCACAATCCCGTATTGATAGAGTTTCTTACTTTTTTGCAGAATAAACTTCACTCGCTTGCAAAAGAACTGAGAATAAAGACTATGATGTCTCCGGAAAGGGCTGAAACAGTACTCTCTGAGCACAGAAATGTCGTCGAGAGCATTTTTTCAGGTGACCCTCAAAAAGCAAAACAGGCTGTTATTTCTCACTTAAAAAATGCCGCTCAAAGAGCCGGGATGAATATATACATGCCTTAAAAAAATCCGGCAGAAACCAACACCGGTACTGTATGGAGGTAATAAAACTGAGGATAATAGTGGATGCGGACGCATGTCCCAAGTCTGTCCTGGCGCATACGGTGAAGACGGGGGCAAAATACGGCATACCGGTAATAACTGTTGCCAGCTTTAACCATAACATCATTTCTTCCCAACATATAACCGTTGAAAGCGGATCTCAGGAAGCAGATCTCAAAATCATCAACATAACTGAACCCGACGACATTATAATTACTCAGGACTGGGGCCTTGCCGCCCTTGTGCTTGCAAAAAAAGCCTCAGCACTCAGCCCCGCCGGTATAGAGTATGAATCTTCAAGAATGACCTTCAAGCTAGAAGAGAGAGAAATGAAAGCAAAATTCCGCAGAAACGGCGGAAGGACTAAAGGCCCTAAGAAGAGAGCCGCAGAGGACGATATTCGTTTTCTCAGGGCTCTGGAGAAGATGGTTTCAAGGCAAACATAAAAGAAAGATTCTTAATGTCCTTATCTTTTTTGAGGAGTGAGCTCGTGGATATCATTTCTGTTAACAATGTTGTTTTTCAGTCGATCATTAAGTACCCTAACATAAAAATATCTACTGGAAAGACCACTTTCATACATGGTCCCAGCGGCTGCGGCAAAAGCACCCTGCTCAAGCTGATAAACGGGACGATTCCCCCTGAGAGCGGAGAGATCATCTACAACGGGGAGGATATTGAAAACATTGACACTATCAAACTGAGAAGAGAAATCCTCCTGGTCAGTCAGTCCGTCTACCTCTTTACAGGGACTATAGAAGAAAACTTCAAAAAATATTATGAATACAGAGATCACGTCGTTCTCCCAAAAGAAGATATGGAAAAATTCCTTAAGATCTGCAGCGCAGATCTTCCTCTTGAGACCAGATGCGAGACTATGTCTGGCGGAGAACGCCAGAGAGTCTACATTGCGATATTCCTTTCCTTCATGCCCAAAGTCATTCTGCTTGATGAGCCAACATCAGCCTTGGACAACATCTCTTCGGATAGAATGATGAACAACATTAAAAGTTTTTCCACTGATAACGAGATGACAATTATCGTAGTAAGCCATTATCTTCCTCTTGCCGAAAAATACGGAGACAATATCATCGCACTCGAAAGGAGCAAGCCATAATGCGTGAAATCGCTGCTATAAGCCTTGTCCAGTTCAGCCTCGTATATATCCTGCTCCTTGTAGTGCTTGCTGTAATGAAAAAAGCAAAAATAAACCAGACCAAGCTCCTTTTCGTTGCAAGCGTAAGGCTGACTCTCCAGCTGACCATAGCCGGCTTTATCCTCACGTACATTTTCGAAAATCCGCATCCAATATTCATACTTATGTACCTGACGAGCATGATACTCTTTGCGATCCACAGGGTACTTTCGAAAAACAAATGCATGAACACCGGATTCAAGATCGCGATAGCCCTTTCTCTAACCTGTTCAGGTCTGGGCATAGTGATTTTCTTCGTGACCGCTGTCGTGGGGCAAAGCATATTTAATCCGCAGTATGTCATCCCTCTGAGCGGTATGATAATCGGCAATGCCATGACCGGAGTTAATCTTGCCACAAAGACATTCTGCGAATCACTCAGCGAAAAGCGCCAGCAGATGGAAAGCCTGCTCAACCTCGGAGTCACACCGCAGAAGATCCTGCTCCCAATGGTAAACCAGGCACTTGAGACCGCACTTCTACCCACCCTAAATTCAATGCTTGGAATGGGCATAGTCTCCCTGCCCGGAATGATGACCGGCCAGATACTGTCGGGCACGCTCCCAACGACCGCCATCCTCTACCAGATCTCGATCATGATAGCGATCTGCGCCGTAGTATGCCTATCAGTATTCGGCTCCCTCTATTTCGGATACAAGACCCTCTACAATAGTAGGAATCAGCTGTCCTATTTATAGCAACGACAAAACATGTCGCGTGAAGCGGCGATTTTATCGCCGTGAAGCCGTGGTGAAGCAATTGTGAAGCGATAGTCAGGACCTGAGAACCTGGCCCTTATCCGTCATTCCAGTATGCACCAGAGCGGGGATCCATGTTTTATAAATAATGATGTTCTACTGACTTTATTGTTTCCTATTTCAAAAAGTAATAGGCAAGAAAAATCATTCACGTCTCTAAGCGTCCAGAGGCACGAATGATGTAGAGAGAGGGGACATGGCGCCATGATCAAAAACCAATGGTATGTGGTACTAGAGTCAAAACAGGTGAAAAAAAATAGGCTTATTGGTGTCACAAGATTTTCTGATAAATTGGTTTTTTGGAGAGACGAAAATAACGAGGTTCATTGTATTTTTGATAAATGCTGCCATAGAGGTGCATCCTTGAGTATCGGCAAGGTAATAAATAACAATGTCGAGTGTCCCTTCCATGGATTTCAATATGATTCGAGTGGAAAGGTTACATATATACCTGCAAATGGCAAGAATGCCAAAGTGCCGGATAATTATAAAGTAAACGCCTATTGTGTGAGGGAAGCTTATGGATTTATATGGCTATGGTACAGTGACGAAAGAAGGGATATTCCAGAAATCCCTTTTTTTGAAGAGCTAAAGGAAGGATTTTCTTACGGCGGATTTTCTGAAACCTGGAAGGTCCACTATACAAGAGCAATTGAAAATCAACTTGATGTGGTTCATTTGCCCTTCGTACACAAATCAACTATAGGCAAAGGAGACAAAGTACTTGTTAACGGTCCTGTTGTAAAATGGAAAGATAACTTAATGACTTTTTATGTTAAAAATGAAAAGGACAATGGACAAAAACCCGAAAAACCAAATGAGATAGAGGGTTATGAAAAACTTTTCAATTTGCAGTTTCAAATGCCAAATACATGGCAAAATAGAATTTCTGATAAGGTAAGAATCTTAGCTGCATTCGTTCCAATAGATGAAGGAAACACACATATCTATTTACGTTTTTATCAAAAATTTATTCAGACACCGGGTTTGAAGCAAATCGTAAATTTATCAAGCACAATAATGAATAAAATCATACTGCATCAAGACAGAAGAATAGTTCTAACGCAACTGCCAATCAAAAGTGAACTGACAATGGGCGAAAATCTTGTGCAGGGAGATCTACCAATTATTGAGTTTAGGAAAAGAAGAGAATTTTTAAAGCGATCGTTAGAACCGAGCAAGCGATAGGCGAGCTATTGTAAAACCGGTCAAAAAGTCGTTCGGACATTAGTGATTATAAGGATTTAAATCTCGTCATTTCCAGACGCAACTTATCAGGAATCTAACGGCTTTTGTTGCTTTGATTTGTCAATTATTAAAACCTTTTATTTGAGCTCACTGGCCCTATCCGTCATCCCCGCATGCCTTAAAGGCTGCCAGAAAAAACATCTGGCGGAGAATTTACAACGCCCTGCGTTGCGGGGAATTTGCAGCGTCAACGCTGCGGAGAATTACAACATGAACCTGTCGTGGAGAATTTGCCGCAGATACGCGGTGGAGAATTAAAGATAATGCATAAAATCCAGACCTGGATTGGGCTCAGAGGCATGCGGGAATGACGGTCAAAGGTTGAATTCTCCGCGACGTATTCTGTCGCAAATTCACCGCCAGACGCATCACCCGGCAAATTCACCGCGGCACAGCCCTCGCCGCAATTCCCCCTGCCCTTAAAAACCGTTTCACTACTGCTTCACCATTGCAACACGGCGATGAAAATCGCTGCTTCACAATG
>JAAZCN010000351.1 GCA_012513245.1 Synergistaceae bacterium
ATGCAGAGGTTGCAGGAGCAGTCGGTGCTGCGGTAAGCTCTTTTTCGATGAAATACTCAGTCTGGATAACGCCGATGAAGGGCGATATCTTTCGTGTCCACCTGCCTGAAGGAATTTGCGACTATGATGATCTGGGTACTGCAGTCGAAAAGGCTGAATCTTATATGGCCCCATGGATCTGCGAGCGTGCCAGAAGGACCGGGGCAGAAAACCCGATAGTTGAAAGCAGCAGGATAGATGAAAAGGCTGAAACGTCAGGCGGTACCAAGGTGCACCTATGGACAGAAATATTTTATTCAGTCAGAGACAGAAAAAAGAGCTCCTTCAAAGGAGAATTGATATGAATGAAAAAATAAATGAAAAAGTCTTTATCACAGAACGAGGCAGCTGGACAGAATATCTCCCCGGCGAAACAGTGGGAGAACTGCTTCTCCGTAAGGGCATCTACATAGACCAGCCATGCGGCGGCACCGGCCTCTGCGGCAAGTGCAGGGTCATACTAAGCGGGACTATTCCCGAGCCGACATCAAAAGAGAAAAAGATATTCTCCGAAGAAGAACTCTCACAGGGCTTCCGGCTGGCCTGCCAGACAAAGGCATCCGGCGGCATTAAGGTAACTATCCCTGCCCAGGACTCACAAAACATCAAAGTCCTCGACACCTTCGAGAACGGTACCCATACAGCCACACCCTGCCGCGGCGGCAATGGCAGCGGCATAGCGATAGACATAGGCACCACGACAATAGTTGCATACCTAGTCGATCTGGGCACAGGGATGACCCTTGCTGCATCATCCGCCATAAACCCCCAGACCCCATTCGGCGCCGATGTCATTTCAAGGATAAGTTACATAGGGGATGACCTTGATAAGCTGTCAGAGCTGCAAAAAGCTGTAACGAAACAGATAAATTCACTTATCAAAGAAGTCTTCTCAAAAACCGGGCGCAAGTCATCAGCGAAAGACAGCATAGCAGTCGCAGGAAACACCACGATGGAACACATCTTTGCCGGCATATCACCCGAAAGCATAGGTAGATCGCCATTTCAACCGCAGTTTTACGACAGCCTTGAATTTGAGTCCTCAGAACTTGGAATAATTACCGAAAAAGGGGTCAAAGTAAAGCTTCTGCCCAACATCCACGGCTTCGTCGGAGGGGACATAGTATCCGGAATAATATACACGGGCATGCATAAAAGCGAAGAACTTTCGCTCCTTGTAGACATAGGCACAAACAACGAAATGGTCCTCGGAAACAGCGACTTCATGCTTTGCTGCTCCGCAGCAGCAGGTCCCGCTCTTGAAGGTGCCAAAATAAAAATGGGGATGAGGGCCGCTCCCGGCGCAATAGACAGCGTAAAAATAAATGGTTTCGGAATAAAGATCACCACCATAAACGACAGGCCGCCTATAGGAATATGCGGCTCCGGCCTGGTAGACGCCATATCAGAACTACTGAAAGCCGGTGTCATAACAGAAAGCGGCAGGTTTGCGGATAAAGAAGAACTGGAAGAACATCTGTCTAGCAGATTCAAAGGGAATAAGTGCAAAGACCTCTCCTTCATACTCGCCGCAGAAGGTGAGTATGGCAACAATCCTGAAGTTGGCATAACCCAGAAGGACATACGTGAGATACAGCTTGCAAAGGGAGCAATAGCTGCGGGGGTGCAGATCCTCCTCGACGTTGCGGGCAAAAAGCTGGATGATATCAAAAACGTATATTTAGCAGGCGCATTTGGTAACTACATAGATATTGAAAACGCGGTGAGGATATCGATCCTTCCCGACGTGTCAAGGGAAACGATACATCCGGTCGGAAACAGCGCGGGCGCCGGGGCGTGCCTGATGCTGAAGGACCCGTCCCTGTGGGACACTGCCGCCGATATCATCAAAAGGGCGGAACATATAGAACTTGCAAGCCATAAGGATTTTCAGGAGATCTTTATAGGCAATATGTCATTTTAAAGGATGGTCAAAAATGGCTGAACAGGGAATAAAAAACAAATGCAAAGTCTTTCTCCTCTCCGGCTTCCTCGGCAGCGGCAAAACCACTTTGCTGCAGAACCTTCTTGAAACAGTTCCGGATGGTGAGAGGGCTGCTGTCCTCATGAACGAATTCGGAAAGGCAGGAGTCGACGGTGACGTAGTCCGCAAAAAGGGACTTGAAATAATTGAGATAAGCAGGGGCTCGATATTCTGCGCCTGTGCAAAGGGAGACTTCCTCAAGGCACTGTACACGATATTCAACGATTACGACCCTACAGTGCTGCTTGTAGAGGCAAGTGGAGTAGCAGACACCACAGACATCAAACG